>JAFLSH010000011.1 GCA_022511055.1 Prevotella sp.
ACGATGCAGCAGAATGCCGCAAGATGATTCCAGTGCAGGCTTTGGCCTTGGAACATGATGTTGGCAATGACGGCAAAGACGGTCAGCGAAATGCACTCCTGTACCACTTTCAGCTGGACCAGCGAGAAAGGCCCGCCGTTGCCGACAAAGCCCATTCTGTTGGCAGGCACTTGGCAGCAGTATTCCAGAAAAGCTATCAACCACGAGAAGACGATGACCCCTATCAGCGGCCAGTTGCTGCTGGTGCCGGTCTCTTGCAGTTTCAAGTGCCCATACCAAGCCAAGGTCATGAAGATGTTGCTTAGTATGAGCAGTATGATGGTATATAGTCCGCTCATGGCCTGTTCTGCAAATACTCATCCATGTTCTGGGCGGCCCGGCGGCCATCTCCCATAGCCAGAATCACCGTTGCACCGCCCCGGACAATATCGCCGCCGGCAAAGATTTCGGCCCGGCTCGACTGCATGCCTTCGTTGACGGCAATCGTGTTCTTGCGACCCAGTTCCAGCCCCTCGATAGACTTTGGCACCAGCGGGTTGGGGCTGACACCCACGGCCACAACGACCTGGTCTACATCGAGTGTCACCGTCTTGCCCTCCACAGGCACAGGGCTGCGCCTGCCGGAAGCATCGGGCTCGCCCAGCTCCATCACCTGAAGCACGGCCTGCTTCACGGCACCGTTCTCATCGGCTATGTACTCAATGGGATTGTGGAGTGTCAGGAAGCTGATGCCTTCTTCCTTGGCGTGCTTCACCTCTTCCAGTCGCGCCGGCATCTCTGCCTCGCTGCGCCGGTAGACCAGCGTTACCTCTGCGCCCAGCCGCTTGGCTGTTCGGCAGGAGTCCATGGCCGTGTTGCCGCCTCCGACGACCAGCACGTTCCGAGCCGCGTTGATGGGCGTGTCTGTCTCCGGGTTGGCTGCATCCATCAGGTTTACGCGTGTCAGATACTCGTTTGACGACATGATGTTGATGGAGTTCTCGCCCGGTATGTTCATGAAATTGGGCAGACCTGCGCCCGACCCGACGAAGATGCCCTTGAATCCCTGTTCCTCAAGCTGCTCTACGCTGATGGTCTTGCCGACAATGATGTCAGTCAGGAAGTGTACGCCCATCTTGGCGAGGTTTTCTATCTCTACATCGACGATTTTGTTAGGCAGGCGGAACTCCGGGATGCCATACTTCAGCACACCGCCTATTTCGTGCAGGGCTTCAAAGACATAGACCTCATAGCCTTTCTTCACCATGTCGCCGGCAAAGCTCAGCCCGGCAGGGCCCGACCCGACGACGGCCACCTTGATGCCGTTGGCCGGCGCAATCTCCGGCAGCGAGATGTTTCCGCTCTCGCGCTCATAGTCTGCGGCAAAGCGTTCCAGATAGCCGATGGCCACGGCCGGCTCGTTCATCTTCAGGTGTATGCACTTGCTCTCGCACTGCTTCTCCTGCGGGCAGACGCGCCCGCAGACGGCGGGCAGGGCAGAGGTGTCTTTCAGCACCTTGGCCGCGGCGAGGAACTGGCCGCGCTCGATGTTCTTGATGAACGACGGTATGTTGATGCCGACAGGGCAGCCCTCGACACAGCTCGGCTTGGCGCAGTCGAGACAGCGCTTGGCCTCGCGCATGGCCATTTCCTTTGTCAGCCCGATGTTCACCTCTTCCGTGCGAGTGGTGGCACGATAGACAGGGTCCAGCTCGGGCATGCTGACACGCGCTATCTGGGTGCGCTCCTTCGGCTTCATTGACTTTTGCAGCTCCTTGCGCCACTCTGCGTTGCGGTCAGTCAGTATTTCTATGGTGTCATTGGTCGGGTCACTGTCCATGACGATGTCTGCGGTCTTGCCGGCCGCCTCTGTTGCTTCTGTTTTCCCGGCGGTGGTCTCGAGATGCTTCTCGAAGTGTGCCATGTATTCCTGTTCCTCGCGCTTGAAGGTGCCCATGCGCTTGAACATTTCATCCCAGTCTACCTGTGCGCCATCGAATTCCGGGCCATCTATGCACACAAACCTCGTCTTTCCGCCGATGGTCAGGCGACATGCGCCGCACATGCCCGTACCGTCGACCATGATGGTGTTCAGCGACACTTCGCAGGGGATGTTGTGCTTCTGTGCCGTGAGGTTTGAGAATTTCATCATGACGGGAGGCCCGATGGCAAACACCTTGTCGACGTGTTCTTGCTCTATGAACTTCTCAATGCCGACCGTGACGACCCCTTTCTCGCCGTACGACCCGTCATCTGTCATGATAATCACCTCATCACTTGACTCGCGCACCTTGTCTTCCAGGATAATCAGGTCTTTCGAGCGGCCTGCCATGACAGACAGCACCCGGTTGCCCGCCGCCTTCAGCGCCTGGATGATGGGCAGCATCGGGGCGACACCCAGTCCGCCGCCGGCGCAGACCACCGTGCCATAGTTCTCTATGCGGGTAGGATTGCCCAGCGGCCCTACCACGTCTGTCACGTAGTCTCCCACTTGCAGCTCGCAGAGCTTCATAGACGACAATCCCACTTTCTGCACCACCAGTGTGATGGTGCCCTTGTCTGTGTCGGCTGCGGCGATGGTCAGCGGCATGCGCTCACCCTTCCTGCCCACTCTGACAATGACAAAGTTACCTGCCTTGCGGCTTTTCGCAATTAACGGTGCCTCTATCTCAAAGAGAAACACCTTCTCAGAAAATTGTTCTTTCCTTACAATTTTGTTCATATCTGTTTTGCTTTGTTTCTGTCGTTTTGTTTGCAAAGTTAGTAAAATGTTTCCAAATAGCATAAAAAAGCGCCGAAATATTACCTTTTTTTGCAATACCTGCCATCTATATTAAATTAAATGCTTACCTTTGTGGCTGTAAACAAAGATAAAAAACGTATGGATTCAAATCAGATAGTCAAGTTTCTCAGCAGTGTAACCCGCAACAACAACCGTGCCTGGTTTCAGGAACACAAAGCGGACTATTTGGCCGCAAAGGCCGAGTTTGAGGGCGGTGTTTCGCAGGCCATTGAGCGCATCATCTCGTTTGATGCCGAGATTGCCAATGTCACTGTCAAGGACACCACCTACCGCTTCTATCGTGACACGCGCTTCTCGCCCGACAAGTCGCCCTACAAAAACCACTTTGGTGCCTATATCAATGCCAAGGGCAAGAAGGCCCTGCGCGGCGGCTACTATATCCACATTGAGCCGGACCACTGTCTGTTGGCGGTGGGCGGAAACTGGCTGCCGACCAACATTCTGACCTCTTGCCGCAACGAGCTGATGGCCAACGAACAGGAGTGGCTGCGCTGCGTGCAGTCAGAGGAGTTTCTGCATTTCTACGATGCACCAGACGATGCCGACTGGCACAGCCCCCAGGGTTTCGGCTTCACCAAGCTCAAGACGTGCCCTTCCGGCTTCCCGCGCGACTATGCTCATGTCAAATACCTGCGACTGAAGGACTATTGCGCCTGGCACAAAGTGGCCGACAGCTTCTTTGCCGAGAGCGACTGGCTCGACCAGATGGAGCAGATGTTCCGTGCCGCCAAGCCCATGATGGATTTCATGAACGCCGTGATTGACGACTATGAGTAGTTGCTGAACTGCTTTTGCTTGCATTGTTCCCCGACAAAGACAAAATCATTGGCTTATTCGCGTGTGCGCATGCGCGTACGCACATATATAGTACTTAAACAAACTGGTTGTCCCACACCCTCGACACCCCCAACACCCTGGGGTGTCGGGGGTGTCGAGGGTGTGGGGCATATACCCTGTATAGCTACTATATACATGCGCGCGCGAATAATATCTTTTCTGAATTAAAGAAGTTAGGGGAGTTTAAGGAGTTAAGCCGAATGTTTTGCGCCGTTCAACCGAAAAAAGTAATCGCTTAGTCGAATTTTCCCCAAAAGTGCCGAGTAATTTTCGTAACTCGGCACTTTAGGGGAAAAACTCACGGAGTATTTTCCGAAAAGCGGCGCTTTTTTCCCGAAACTCACGGAGTAATTTTCAATACTCACGGCGTTTTTGGAATTATTCGCCGAGTTTTGAGCGGTATTTTACGGTTTCACCGTCGGTTTTCAGTATGTCTGCAAACTGCTGGGGCGCGATGGTGACCGGGCCGCGCATGAACTCCGGGATGTTGTAGCTCTTCATGAACTGGCGGTGGAAGTCGGGGTCTTCGCATGGCAGCTCGAAGGGCTTGGCGGCTTTTCCCTGAGCGTCGATGTGGGCAATGAACGGCCGGGTGAAGATGCCGTCGTCGCGGCGGCTGCTGAAGATGACCCAGCGGCCGTTGCTCGACCAGGAGTGGTAGCTCTCGGTGTTGTCGGAGTTGATTTCCGTCATGGGGCGGGCCTCGGCGGTCTGCAAGTCCAGCATCCACAGGTCGGCATCGCGGTGCCAGATGTGGAAACAGCCCAACTGCCCCAGGGTGAACATCAGGTAGCGCCCGTCAGGCGAGACACGGGGCAGGGTGGCGCTCTTGTCCATGGCCACGGCATCGAACACCAGTTCGCGCGGTCCGAACTGCATGGTCTGCGGGTCGAAACTTTTCTTGTAGATGTTATACTTCACCTCGGCAATGCGGGATAGTGTCTCTATGCCTTTGGAGCGGGTGCTGTCGCGATGCTCGAAATGGGCGCTGCAATAGTAGAGGGTGCGGCCGTCGGGTGCCCAGAAGGGAAAGACCTCGAACTCGTTGGGGTCGTTCTCGATGTTGGTCACCTCGTTGCGCTCCACATCGTAGGCTATCAGGTCGCTCTCGCCGTCAAAGACCTCTATCTTGTTCAGGTCGGTGGTGTGGAAGCTCTGGTGGGTCTTGTTGGTCGAGTAGACAATGAGCTTCAGCCACGGATGCCAGGTGGGGTAGACACCGGCCGAGAGTATGGAGTCGCTCGTCATGTTGATTTTCCGCAGCTTTCCGTCATAGGCAATGACCGTGCCGCCGTGCTTCTGGCGGGCATGGAACTGCATGCGGTCGGGATTGTAGTGCTGGTAGTTGTGGCAGTTGATGCACTGTCCTTCCTTCTCGAAGCTGCACAGCATGTTGTCGTAGATGACCCGCTCATCGTAGTTTTCCAGACAGCGCTGGTTGATGGTCAGCTCTTCGTAGGTCACAAACGAGGGGGAGATGAGGCGGTAGCTGATGTAGGCATCAATGGAGTCTGCCGAAACGTGAATGCTGAACGGCTTGTGGCGGGTCCACTGGCCGCCGGACTGCGTGAAGACCTCCACCTGCATGGCCTTGCCCTTGGCCTTGTCTGCCAGTCGCCGCCAGTCGGCGGGGTCGGGCTGGGCTTTCAGCCCGCCGCAGACCAGCTGGTCGTCGCCGACCGAGAAGCGGGTCACCATGTCGTCGACACGGTCAGTCTGCCCGTCAAGCTGAAAGGTCAGCGGCGCCAGGTTGAGGGGTATGGTTACGTTGGTGTAGTCAGGATAGATGCGGGGCAGCTGGGCTGACTGCTTGAAGTCTGTGGGAACTTGCGGGCGGCCACAGGCTGTCAGCAACATGAGCAACAGGGCGGCCGTGAGGTGATGGAAGTGTTTCATAAAATCAGTATTCTGGTAGGTTTCCCATGAGGAAATAGTCATAGTAGAACGTGTTGCCAAAGAGAGGGTAGAGTGCTTCGCGGGCATCTTCAATGTCCTGGCCTTCCATGCGCGGTGCCATCTTCATGAAGTTGTCGTAGGTCTGCTTGACACTCTTGTCGAAGGGCATGCGGCTGACATCATAGGTCTTCTCGAGCTGCCCGTAGAGATAGGCGGCTTCCTGATAGAGCCGCGGCATGGGCTGGTTGGGGTGCAGCTGGGCGTAGGTCATGAAGTGTGGCCAGAACAGCTTGATGTCCTTGGTCCACATGGCGGCCAGCAGCGCCTGCTCCTGAAAGACAGGGGTCTTGGAGTAGCTGTTGGCCAACAGCTTCATCAGAAACGATTCCACAAAGCCCTGGTCGGAGTCGAGCTTGCTGGGGTAGTGCATCATCTGGGCAATGAACTGCATTTCCGCATCGGTAGCCACCAGCTTCGGATTGTCTGCCAACGGTTTCAGCCTCTCGGCCCACTCGCCGAAGTAGGCCGTCTGACCTAAGATGTGCAGGAACTTCCTGGCAGCCTGCTGCTCGCCGTTCAGAATGGCGCAGCGAGCCATGTATTTCAGGTATTCCGCCCTCCAGCCGTACTCAACGCCCTCTTCAGAGCAGAGGCGGTTGCAGTAGTTGACCAGACCGTAGTGGTAGTATATGAGCGTGCCCGCCACTTGCATCATGCGCACGTTGAACGGGGCGTTACTCTGCTTTGAGCCGTTCTTGAAGTTGAACATCTCGCTGCCCTGGCGGCCAAGGCGTGCCAGGGCCAGGTTGCGCATCATGACAATGGCGCGGGTGGGCTCGGTCTGCTGCTTGGCAGCCTCGTCAATGACTCCCTGCCAGTCCAGCCGGTCGATGCAGTGTTCCATTTTCAGTTCGCGGTGGAAATTCTCGTCTTTATACCAGAAGGCAAAGACGGCGGCGGCCACTGCAACCAGCAACGCGCCCTGCACAAGCGGCAGGCGCTTGGCCTTCGGCTGGTATTTCTGAGGCAGGGAGCGGCCGTAGCAGGCGGTGAGCAGCAGAAAATAGAGCAGCAAGAGGTAGTAGGGTATGTAGTATTGGTGATGCTCGTCAGTGATGCTGAAGAGCGGCAGCGCCGCATAGTAGATGTTGGCTATGTTGGCCTGATAGTAGACATAGCGGTAGCAGATGAGCGGCACGGCAACGATAGCCAGCAGGGCTGCCACGGTCGTGGCGATGTTCAGGCCGCGCTTCTCAGGCTGCAAGCGCCACGCCCAGACTGCCATCAGCAGGGCGGCGGCCAGCCCGTAGATGCCCAGCAGCGGATAGCCTATGGCGGCGGTCAGCACCACGAAAGCGGGGCGCAGCCCGTATTTTGAAGGCAGGCATTTGAAGGCCCACAGCAAGGCCACAACCAGGGTGGTGGCAATGGTGGTCAGGAAAAAGTGCCCACGCAGCTTCAGCATGTAGACCCAGTAGCCCTGGTCGGTGATGGTAAGCAGCAGCAGCGCCACGGGAATGACCGTCAGCACGGCCCACTGGTCGCTGATGGCGAAGGTGCGCTTCACCAGCCACATCAGCAGCAGCCACCAGCCGCAGAGCAGCAAGACACCCAGCCAGGGATGGAACAGATGCTGGGTGAAATACGTGCCCAGCCATGTGAGGAATCCACCCGCCACCACCATCTGCTGGCTCAGGAAATGTGGGGTGTTGAGAAAGAGATTCATCTCCTGTGTCTTCCACAGGAAATCGCCCTCAAAGATGAGCAGCGCGCCGGCAATAACGGCCAAGACGGCCAGCCAAAGAATCGGAGTAAGAAATTTATTTTTCATAGAGTAATGTGCTTCAACGTTGCAAAGGTAGTGATTTTTTTGTACAATTGTTTGTATTATTCATTATTTCTTTCTATCTTTGCACAAAATTAAGTTTTTTCCAAAATACTAAAACCGTATGACACTCAAACAAACAATGTTATCGCTCTGCTGGCTCGCCATGCCGATGTGGGCCGCAGACAAAACGCCGGAATGGAAAAATCCGGCAGTCAATCAAGAGCATCGGGAGGCGCGCCGCGCCGCCTTCTTCGCCTTCGAGACCCAAGAGCTGGCGCGCCAGAACGACAAGACCAAGTCGTCGCGCTACCTCTCGATGGAAGGTATGTGGAAGTTCAATTTTGTCAAAGACCACCAGCTGGCTCCCAACGGCTTCTATGCGCTGAAGTATGATGACTCGCAGTGGGTAGACTTCCCCGTGCCGGGGCTCTTCGAGCTGAACGGCTACGGCGACAAGATTTACAAAAACGCAGGCTATGCCTGGTCGACAACGTTCAAGAACGACCCGCCCTACATTGGCGAAACAAACAATTACACAGGCAGTTATCGCCGAACATTCGAGCTTCCCGCTAACTGGAAAGGCCAGCAGGTCTACTTCCATGTAGGCTCGGCCACCAGCAACCTGAAAGTCTGGGTAAACGGCAAGTATGTCGGCTATTCGGAAGACTCGAAAGTGGCGGCAGAGTTCGATATTACCAAGTACTTGAAGCCGGGCCAGAACCTGATAGCCATGCAGGTCATGCGCTGGTGCGATGGCAGCTATCTGGAAGACCAGGACTTCTGGCGCTTCACGGGTATTGCGCGTGAAGTCTATCTCTATGCCCGCCCGAAGGTGCATATTGAAGACATCACCATTGGCCAGGACTACGTTGATGGGCGCGGCCAGCTCTCAGTTGACGTGAAGGCGCCGAAGGGTGCAGTGGTTGAACACCAGCTTCTGGATGGGGCAGGGCAGCAGGTTGACTTGTCGCAGGTGAAGCCGTGGTCGGCCGAGACTCCGCACCTCTATACCCTTCTTATCACGCTGAAGCAGGGCGGCAAGCTGCAAGAGGTGGTGCGCCAGCGGGTAGGCTTCAGGCACATAGAGATAAAGGGCGGCCAGCTGCTGATTAACGGGCAGCCCGTTCTGATAAAGGGAGCCGACCGCCATGAGCTGGACCCAGATGGTGGCTACATCGTCTCGGTAGAGCGCATGATTCAGGATATAAAAATCATGAAACAGCTGAACATCAACGCCGTACGCACCTGTCACTATCCAGATGACCCTCGGTGGTATGAGCTTTGTGATGAATATGGCCTGTATGTAACGGCTGAAGCCAATCTGGAAAGCCACGGCATGGGATATGGCGAAGGCACTCTGGCCAAAAGGCCGGATTTCGAGAAGATGCACCTTGAGCGCAATGAGGCTAACGTGAAGCTGTTCAAGAATCACCCCTCTATCATCGTCTGGTCATTAGGCAATGAGGCAGGCTTCGGGCCTAACTTCGAGAAATGCTACCAGTGGGTCAAGGAGTATGACAAGACACGCCCTGTGCAGTATGAGCGTGCGCCATTCGATGGCGGCTACACTGACATTACCTGCCCCATGTATGCAGACTACAACTGGTGTGAGCGCTACTGCAAGGGCAACAACCCGCGGCCGCTGATTCAGTGCGAGTATGCCCACGCCATGGGTAACTCGATTGGCGGTTTCAAAGAGTACTGGGATTTGGTGCGCAAATATCCTAACTATCAGGGCGGCTACATCTGGGACTTTGTAGACCAGGGTATGCGTGACAAGAGTGCCATTACCGGGCGTGAAATCTTCACCTACGGTGGCGACTATGGGCGCTATCCCGCCTCTGACTATAACTTCAACTGTAACGGCATCATTGCGCCAGACCGCAGGCTGAATCCGCATGCCTACGAAATACAGTATTACTATCAGAACATCTGGGTAGAGGATAAAGGGCTGAAAGAGGGCCGGTATGAGGTCTATAATGAGAATTTCTTCCGTACACTTGATGATATTGAACTGACCCTCACGGTGCAGCCGCTCGATGCACAGACAACGGCTGTGATTTTGCAGGGCATCGACCTCAATGGCATACAGCCGCAGCAGCGCAAGCAGTTCAACAGCGCCCAGCTGAAGGAAACCATAGCTAAATGCGTGGAAAAATATCCCGGAAAGGAAATCGTGGTGAACTTTGCCTTCAAGTCGAAGAACGGCGAACCGCTCATTGACAAGGGGCAGGTCGTGGCTCGCCAGCAGTTTGTCGTTGCTCCGTATCAGTTCCCCAGCATTGTAGCCAATGAAGTGCAGGTGCAGAAAGAGGAGACTGAAAGCTACGTGAGGTTTGAAGCTGCCGGCACGGCGCTTACGATAGGGAAATGGTCTGGTTGGATAGACTATCTGGATGTAAATGGGCAGCCGATGCTGGTAGACCGCGAGTCGGTGACACCTGAGTTCTGGCGTGCCCCAACAGACAATGACTACGGTGCCGGGTTGCAGAACAGATTCGGCGTGTGGAAGAACCCGAGCATGAAGCTGAAGAGCTGCAAGGTGGGTCTGAACAGCGTGGAATCGCAGTTCGAAATGCCAGAGGTGAAGGCTACGCTGACCATGACCTATACGCTGTTGGCTTCGGGTGAAGTGGTTGTCCGTCAGCAGCTTTCGACAGAAAAAGGTGCCAAGGTGAGCGATATGTTCCGCTACGGCATGCAGCTGCAGATGCCGCAGGCTTACAAGCGGATTCAATACTACGGCCGTGGGCCTGTGGAAAACTACATAGACCGCAACAGTAGCGAGTTTATCGGCATCTATGAGAACGATGTAAAGAACGAGTATTTCCCGTATATCCGGCCGCAAGAGTCTGGTAACCACACGGATATTCGCTGGTTCCGCGTTCTCAACCAGCAGGGAACGGGTTTGGAGTTCTATTCCAACGCCCCCATGGAAGCAAGTGCATTGAACTATCTGACAGCCGACCTGGATGATGGCCCGTCAAAAGACAAGAAGATTGGCCGCCACTCTGGCGACCTGACAGAGCGCCCACTCACACAAGTACACATCCAGCAGCGGCAGTTTGGCTTAGGGTGTGTCAACTCATGGGGCGCATGGCCACTGGAGCAATACCGTCTGGGCTATGGCGATAAAGACTTTACATTTGTCATAAAGCCTGTTTCCAAGTAGTCGAAACCGCATAAAAAGAATCACTGTTGGCATTTGTGTTTCCACAATACCAACAGTGATTTTTTTGTGCCACCGTGTCTGGGCTATACTAAACAAGAGTCGAGTAGGGTAGTGATGAGTTTTTTGTCAAGGTGCTGGCCGATGAAGACAAGTTTCTGCATGCGGTCGCCGTATTGCTCATCCCAGTCGCGGCGAAGGCCAGGGTTGTGGGCCATGAACTTCTCCAGCTCTGGCTTAGGCATGGTTGCATACCACTGGCCGGCATTGCGCAGACCAACCTGCTTGCCTGCCTGCTCGAAAACGTAGCAAATGTCGGCCTCTTCCTTGAAATAGCAGATGCCCTTGGCACGAATAATGCCCTTGGGCCACTTGCGGGCCACGAATTCATCGAAGAGACCTAACGAGAATGGGCGGCGGGCATAGTAGACAAACGTGCCAATGCCATATTCCTCTGCTTCTCCCTCGTCATGGTGATGGTGGTGGTGATGGCCGTGATGATGGTGGCCATGCTCATCATGGTCGTGGTGGTGTTCGTGTTCGTCATGTTCATCATCATGGTCATGGTGGTCATGTTCATGGTCGTGGTGGTCATGTTCATGGTCATCATCTTCATCATCATCGTGGTGCTTTTCGATTTCCTGAATCCATGTTGCGGAAGTTGCTACACTGTCGAAGTCAAAAAGGCGAGTGTTGACAATACGGTCAAGGTCTACATCACCGTAATTGCAGTCTATGATTTCTGCCTTTGGCTGAAGCTCTCGCACAATGCCCCGAACACGGGCAAGCTCTTCAGGAGAAACCTCAGAAGCCTTGTTGAGCAACACGATATTGCAGAACTCTATCTGCTGAATCACCAAGTTCTCAATATCTTCCTCGTCAATGTCTTGCCGCATCAGGTCGAGACCGCCGCCAAATTCATCGCGCATGCGGAGAGCATCGACCACGGTAACGATACAGTCAAGGCGGGGTATGCCATTCTGGGTAACTTCCTGTACCATGGCCGGTATGCTGCAAATAGTCTGGGCTATCGGGCCTGGCTCGCAGATGCCGCTGGCCTCAATCACAATGTATTCAAAGCGCTGCATGGCAATGATGTCCTGCAACTGCTGCACAAGGTCCATTTTCAAGGTGCAGCAGATGCAGCCGTTTTGCAGGGCCACCAGATTGTCATCTTGCTGGTTGACAATGCCGCCCTTCTCTATCAGGTCTGCATCGATATTCACCTCGCCGATATCGTTCACGATAACAGCAAACTTGATACCGCGCTTGTTGGTCAAGATTCTGTTTAACAAAGTGGTCTTTCCGCTGCCTAAATAGCCTGTCAGCAGCAATACGGGTATTTCTTGCATAGTGTTGGAATGCTCCATTGGAGTCTTTATACGAGTTCAACTTTATTGATATCCTGTTCTTTTTCGCAATAGTGGCAAGTCAGCACGCCGTTGGCTACGTGGAAATGGGTAGTCATAGGCTCGTTGTTTGTAATGCACTTTGGGTTGTTGCACTTCACGATTCCACGGATTTCCTCTGGTGTGCGGACTGTCTTTTTCTCCACCACTTCGAAATCCTTGATAATGTTCAGTACAATATTCGGGGCAACCACGGAGAGGCGGGAGATTTCCTCATCACTGAAGAACTTATCCTCAACCTTGATAATGCCTTTCTTGCCGAGTTTCTTCGACCGAAAATTGTAGCCAATCGTTACTGGCATCTGCAATTCATCGAGTTTCAGCAGATTAGCTACATGGTTGGTCTTTTCTGAAGGTATGTGGTCTATCACCGTGCCGTTCTGTATCGCGGCCACAAGCATTTGATTCTTTGCCATAGCTCTTTGTTCGTATGATTCGTTGGGTTTGTAGTCTGAAGGTTAGCCGATGATGGTCTTGTCGTTCCTGACCTGGTCGAGCGAGATTCCGAGAACATCGCAGAAGATAGCCTCACGGGCAAAAAGACCGTTGCCAGCCTGCTGGATGTAATAGGCGTGCGGATTATCATCAACTTCGTAGGCAATCTCGTTCACACGGGGCAGGGGGTGCAGGATTTTCATGTTCTCCTTTGCTGACCGCAACAGGTCGTTGTTCAGCACGTAGACATTCTTGACCCGCTCATACTCCATCAAATCAGAAAAACGCTCTTTCTGAACTCGTGTCATATAGAGAATATCAGCATCGGCAATGATTTTCTCGTTGAAAGCCGTGTGTTCCTGATATTTTATGCCATGTTCATCGCAATAGAGCTTGTACTCCTTGGGCATGGCCAGCTCTTTCGGGGCAACAAAATGGAATGTTGGGTTGAAATGGCGCATAGCCATGAGGAGAGAATGCACGGTCCGGCCGTATTTCAGGTCGCCCACCAAATAGATGTTGAGGTTTTCCAGAGTGCCCTGAGTTTTGTAGATTGAATACAGGTCAAGCATACACTGCGAAGGGTGCTGATGCGAGCCATCGCCTGCGTTCACAATGGGAACTGGCGCCACTTCAGAGGCATATTGTGCCGCGCCTTCAATGTAATGGCGCATCACAATGACATCGGCGTAGTTAGACACCATGAGAATGGTGTCTTTCAGTGTCTCCCCCTTGGTGCCACTCGTGATTTTTGGGTCAGCAAACCCAATGACACGCGCTCCAAGCCGGTTGGCGGCTGTCTCGAAACTCAGGCGTGTACGGGTTGATGGCTCAAAAAAGAGAGTTGCAATGACTTTTCCTTTTAACAACTCTCGGTTTGGGTGCTTCTCGAACTCCTCAGCCATCTCTATCATGTAGAGAATTTTCTCTTTTGTGAGGTTTGCAATTGTTACAAAATTATGTTTTTCCATCATTTTTGTTATTAATGGCACAAAGTTACACGTTTTTTCCCAATTTCGTGTGATAATTTGAAAATATTTTGTATTTTTGCAAGCAAATTTTGAAATATTGGATATGAGAAAGTTCTTTGTGCGTTTCCTTTGGGTCGTATTAATAACTGGAATTCTCGGCATTGGTGGCGCTTTCTATGCTATTAATGAAGGGTGGATTGGTTATATGCCCCCGATAGAAGACTTACAAAACCCTATCAACCGTTATGCTACGCAGGTCTATTCGGCAGATGGAAAGGTGATGGGTACTTGGAACTATAACCGGGAAAACCGAATCATTGTTGACTATACCCAGCTTGCCCCGTCTTTGGTCCAGGCGTTGGTGGCAACGGAAGATGTGCGATTCTACGAGCATTCCGGCATAGACTTCTATGCCTTGGGCCGCGCCATCATCAAGCGTGGGCTGATGGGGCAGAAGTCGGCAGGTGGCGGCTCTACTATTACACAGCAGCTTGCGAAACAGCTCTACACCGAAAAGCCCGCCCACACAACCATGGAGCGCATTCTCCAAAAGCCGATAGAGTGGGTGATAGCTGTCAAACTTGAGCGCAACTATACGAAAGAAGAAATACTGACCATGTATCTGAATAAGTTTGACTTCCTGCATAATGCCGTGGGTATTAAGGTGGCGGCCAACACTTATTTCGGGAAAGACCCTAAAGACCTGTCAGTCAAGGAGGCGGCTACGCTTGTTGGCATGTGCAAGAATCCTTCTTATTACAACCCTGTGCGCTACCCTGAACGGTCTATGGAACGGCGCAACGTAGTCTTAGGGCAGATGAAAAAAGTTGGGGCTATTTCGCCACAGCAATATGAAGAATATGTTGCCGCGCCGTTAGACCTGAATTTTCATGTAGTGGACCATAAAGAGGGGTTGGCGGTCTATTTCAGGGATTTTCTCCGCCGCTACATGACAGCAAAGCGGCCTGTTCGCAGCGATTATCCCTCATGGTCTATGGTCAAGTTCCATATTGATTCGATTAATTGGGAGACTGACCCCTTGTACGGCTGGTGCAACAAGAATCGCAAGAAAGACGGCACTCCATACAGTATTTATACAGATGGTCTGAGGGTGCATACAACCATTGACTCAAGGATGCAGAAATATGCGGAGCAGGCATGCTACGAGCATGTGGTGAAGTATCTGCAGCCCGCCTTCAACAAAGAAAACAAGAACAAGAGAAACGCGCCTTTCTCTGAACATCTGTCCAGTGCGGAAGTGAAGAAAATCCTGATGCGCTCTATTCGCCAGAGCGAGCGCTACAGAGTGTTGAAGGAAAGCGGGGCTTCTGATGCCGAGATAGAGCGTTCTTTCAACACCAAGACAAAAATGTCTGTGTTTACCTATCACGGCGACATAGACACCATCATGTCTCCGATAGACTCTATACGCTATCTGAAGTCTTTCCTGAGAACGGGATTTGTCTCAATGAATCCCCAGAACGGCCATGTGAAGGCTTATGTGGGTGGGCTTGACTTTACGCATTTTGCGTATGACATGGTGATGGATGGGCGGCGGCAGGTTGGCTCAACCATAAAGCCATTCCTTTACTCTTTGGCAATGATGAATGGTTACTCACCGTGCGATTTAGCTCCTAATGTGCAGCAAACCTACATGGTAGCAGGCAAGCCATGGACTCCCAGAAATTCCGGTCATTCGCATTATGGCGAAATGGTGACCCTGAAATGGGGATTACAGCAGTCGAACAACTGGATTTCTGCCTATCTGATGTCCAGGCTGAATCCTTCGGCTTTTGTTCAGCTGTTGCGTGAGTACGGCATTAACAACCCTGAAATCCATCCTTCCATGTCACTCTGTCTTGGGCCTTGCGACATAACAGTCGGAGAGATGGTAAGTGCCTATTCGGCTTTTGTCAACCACGGTATTCGCGCCGCCCACACATTTGTCACGAAAATAGAGGATGGCGAGGGGAATGTGATTGCGCAGTTCCAGCCACGCATGAACGAGGTTATCAGCGAAGAAGCTGCCCATAAGATGCTTTACATGCTGAAGAGTGTGGTTGACGGGGGAACAGCTTCGCGTTTGCGCTATAAGTATAATATGAAAGGCGATTTGGGCGGTAAGACGGGAACAACCAACAACAACAGTGATGCCTGGTTTATGGGCATTACGCCCACGCTGGTTTCTGCCTGCTGGGTAGGCGGAGACGACCGTGACATACATTTCGACCGAATGGACATGGGGCAGGGTGCTTCTATGGCATTGCCCATTTTTGCCATATATATGAAAAAGGTGTATGCCGACAAGCAGCTTGGCTATACTGAGAACGCCGTGTTCGATTTAGACGAGGGATACAATCCGTGTGAGTATTCCGATGACCTTTCTGATGCTCTCTCTGGTGGTTTCAATGACATTGAAGATGTCTTTGAGTAAATAGTTAGGATAATTGTTACACACATAAATAAGAAACTGATATGTTTGGACTTGGAATGCAGGAAGTGCTTGTCATTGCACTCATAGTGTTGTTGCTATTTGGAGGAAAGAAAATCCCAGAACTCATGCGTGGGCTGGGGCAGGGTGTCAAGAGTTTCAAGGAAGGAATGAACGAAGTCAAGAAGGATATTGACATCGAGCAGACTGAGGAGAAAAGCCAAAACAGCTAATGACTGAAGCTGGCGGGAAACTTGGCACATTTTGGGAACATCTCGATGAATTGCGCGCAAGCCTCATCCGCATTGTTCTTGTTACGGCTTTGCTGGCTGTGGTTGTGTTTGCGCTGAAAGAGCCTCTTTTCCAGATTGTCTTAGCACCAAGAAGTAGCGATTTCTTGACTTATCGGCTGTTAGGGGTTGACCCGTTCAGCCTGCATTTAATGAACACGGGACTTACAGAGCAGTTCATGATTCACATGCGGACAGCCATGTATGCCGGAGTATTGGTGGCCTCACCCTATATTCTGTATGAGTTGTTCCGCTTTGTGTCGCCCGGGCTTTATGCCAGCGAGCTTCGCTATGCGGTGTGGATTGTTGGTGCGGCCTACCTCATGTTTCTGTTCGGAACATTGCTGAATTACTTTCTCATTTTTCCGCTTACGGTCAGATTCTTAGGCACTTATCAGGTAAGTGCAGACGTGGCAAACATGCTGACTTTGCAGTCGTATGTCGATACGCTGATAGGGATGAGTTTTGTCATGGGCGTTGTCTTCGAGCTGCCTGTTGTCTGCTGGCTGATGGGGCGCATGGGGCTCATCACGGCTTCGTTCATGAGCAATTATCGCCGCCACGCCCTGGTTGCCATCTTGATTGTTTCGGCCATCATCACTCCCACTACCGATGCGTTTACGCTTTTTGTGGTCGCCCTGCCCATTTGGCTACTCTACGAACTGAGCATTCTGATTGTTCGCCTCACGACTGTCAGGCATTGAATTGAAATAAAAAATATAATTATATACATAAACTAAACGAATCATACTTATGTTGAAAAAAAGTCGGACCCTGTTGGCATCCATTGTGTTTGCGCTGATAACCCTGCTCTTTTTAGACATCACGGGTGTGCTGCATCACTGGCTTGGCTGGTTGGCAAGAATCCAAGCCCTGGAAGCCGTTTTGGCTCTTAACGTTCTGGTCATAGCGTTGTTGGTAGTACTGACATTGGTCTTTGGCCGCATCTATTGCTCTGTCATCTGCCCCTTAGGCATTATGCAGGATTTGCTGGCGCGTTTTCGCCGAAAGAAAAACAAGTACAGCTATTCTCCCGAGGTGCGTTGGCTTCGCTATCTTGTGCTGGGCGTTTTCCTTGTGGCACTGGTTGCCGGAGTGGGCTCAATATTCCAGTTGTTAGCCCCCTACAGTGCCTTTGGCCGCATTGCCACCATGCTGTTTCAGCCAATATGGGCGTGTGGCAACAACCTGCTGGCCAGGATTTCCGAACACTATGACAGCTATGCCTTCTATTCTGTTGACGTTTGGATGAAATCACTGCCAGTCTTCATTGTTGCCCTGGCTACGTTGCTCCTGTTGGCTGTCTTGGCGTGGCGCGGAGGGCGCACCTACTGCAACACCATTTGCCCTGTGGGCACGGCCTTGTCTTTCCTGGCGCGCTTTTCGTGGCTGAAAGTACACTTTGACACCGAGAAATGTACCAACTGCTCGCTTTGCTCCAAGAACTGCAAGGCTTCATGTATCGACTACACCACACACACGGTCGATTACAGCCGCTGCGTGGTTTGCGGCAACTGTCTGGAAAAGTGTAAGTTCAATGCGCTGACCTATGGCCACCCGATGAAGCCTGCCCGCCCGGCTGCTGCCGAAAGCCATGCTGTGCAAGACGCCTCTACGCCTCAGACACCTTCAGACCCCACCAGGCGCTCCTTCTTGCTCTCTGCGGCCTTGCTCTCTGGTGCTGCGATGGCTCAGGACAAGAAGAAGGTTGATGGCGGCCTTGCTGTGATAGAGGCAAAAGCCCTCCCTGTTCGCCAGACACCCCTGACTCCCCCAGGCTCTCTTTCTGCCAGGAATATCCAGCAGCATTGCACGGGCTGTCAACTCTGCGTGTCTGAATGCCCCAACCATGTACTCCGCCCCTCTGGCGGGCTGATGAACCTGATGCAGCCAGTCATGTCTTACGAGCGCGGCTATTGCCGCCCAGAGTGTACGCGCTGTTCTGACGTGTGCCCCGCTGGAGCCATAAGGCCGCTTGACAGCATTGAGAAATCTTCCATTCAGATTGGCCACGCCGTGTGGATAGAGAAGAACTGCCTGCCTGTTGCCGAGGGTGTCGACTGCGGAAACTGCGCGGCTCATTGCCCCGCTGGCGCTATTGAGATGATGGCATTAAACGAAGACGACGACCTTTCGCCCATTGTTCCTATCATTAACGAATCTGCATGTATCGGGTGTGGCGCATGCGAGTATGTATGCCCCGCTCGCCCCTTCTCGGCCATCTTTGTAGAAGGGCATGAAGTACACAAAACAATTTAGCCTTATGAAGAAAACAGATATTACCCGCCGCTCGTTCCTGAAACTTATCGGAGCCAGTTCCGCCGCCGTTACGGCAACGGCGCTTGGCAGCTGTGGCAGCAAGGAACAGCAGGCCGTTGAAGAATATAAAAAGCAAGTAGAGCCGCCAGTTGGCCAAATGACCTATCGCACCAACCCAGGCACAGGCGACAAGGTGTCGCTGCTGGGCTATGGCATGATGCGCCTGCCTTCAAAGCCTGACAATGACGAAGAGTATGACCAGGAGATGATAAACAAGCAGGTCGACTACGCCATAGAGCATGGTCTGAACTATTTCGACACATCCCCTGCCTATTGCCGCGGGCTCTCTGAGCGCTGCACGGGCATAGCACTGCACCGTTATCCGCGAGACAAGTATTTCGTGGCCACCAAGCTCTCCAATTTCAGCCCAGAGACCCAGACGCGGCAGGGCAGCATCGAAATGTATCATAACTCGTTGAAGGAGTTGCAGGTAGACTATATCGACTACTATCTGCTGCACAGCATTGGCGGTGGCGGCATGGAGGCATTCAATGCCCGCTATGTTGACAACGGCATGCTCGACTATCTGGTCGAGGAGCGTAAAGCCGGGCGCATTCGCAATCTCGGCTTCTCATACCATGGCGATGTCACCGTGTTTGACTATCTGCTCTCCCAGCACGATAAGTACCATTGGGATTTCGTGCAGATAGAACTGAACTATCTGGACTGGGATTATGCTAATGAAATCAATGACCGCAACACCGATGCCCGCTATCTGTACGATGAGCTGCAAAAGCTCAACATACCGGCGGTAGTCATGGAGCCGCTGCTGGGCGGTCGCCTTGCAAACCTGCCGCAATATCTGGCAACCGAGCTGAAGCGCCGTGACCCAGCGCACTCCATTGCCTCGTGGGCTTTCCGCTATGCGGGAACACCCGAGGGTGTGCTGACCGTGCTTAGCGGCATGACTTACATGGAACATCTGAAGGACAACCTGCTTTCCTATTGCCCGCTTGTGCCGCTGACAGAAGCGGAGCAAGAGTACCTGCATGCCGATGTGGCCCAGAAAATCTTTGGCTTGGAGAACATTCCATGCAACGACTGCAAATACTGCATGCCATGCCCATACGGGGTAGACATTCCCGGCATTTTCGTACATTACAACAAGTGCAAAAACGAGGGGCTGCTGCCAACAGGCATAGACACCGATTCCGAATACAGGAAGAATCGCCGGCGATTCCTCATAAGCATCAATCGCAGCATTCCCCGTGAGCGCCAGGCAGACCACTGCATTGGTTGTGGACAATGCCAGCCCCATTGCCCTCAGAACATCCGCATTCCCCGTGAGTTGCGTAAGCTCGACAAAATGGTGGAAGAATTAAAGCGCATGAGCGACATCCTGTAAGGT
>JAFLSH010000110.1 GCA_022511055.1 Prevotella sp.
TGATTCTCAGGGCGGAGTTTGCGAACTGTTTCGCCGGCGCGCCACATCTCTTGGTTACGCATAGCCTCCAGTTCTTTTTCCAATCCTGCACGATAGTCCGGCTTCGAGTTGGCATCAATAGTAATCTGCGCCTCGTTTCCTGTCAATACTGAGTAGTAGAGCCATTCCATGACAGGCTTAATAGCATCGTGGAAACGGGGAGCCCAATCAAGTGCGCCACGCTGAGCGGTTGTCGAGCAGTTAGCATACATCCAATCCATACCTTTTGCGCCAAAGAGCGGACCAAGGCTCTGAGTGAGTTCTTCCACCGTTTCATTGAAGGCTTCCGATGGAGAGTGACCATGCTCACGGAGTACCTCATACTGAGCCAACAGCAATCCTTGAATAGCACCCATCAGACTTCCGCGCTCACCAGTCAAGTCACTGGTAGCCTCACGTTCAAAGGTGGTTTCAAACATATAACCAGCTCCAATGCCAATACCGAAAGCCAAGGTCTTTTCCTTTGCCTTGCCCGTGGCATCTTGGTAGACGGCATACGAGCAATTCAAGCCACGCCCTTCACAGAACATTGTACGCAACGATGTACCAGAGCCTTTCGGAGCTACCAGAATAACGTCTACATCTTTCGGGGGTACAACACCAGTGCGATCACTCCAGTTGATGGCGAAGCCATGGCTATAATACAATGTCTTGCCTGGCTTCAAATATTTCTTGATAGTAGGCCACTGCTGAATCTGACCTGCATCAGAAAGCAGCATGCAAAGAATAGTGCCTTTCTCTGCTGCCTCTTCAATAGAGAGCAATGTTTTACCTGGCACCCATCCGTCTGCGACAGCCTTATCATAGGTCTTACCCTGGCGCTGGCCAACAATGACGTTAAAGCCATTGTCACGCAAATTACAGGCTTGACCAGGCCCCTGAACACCATAACCGATGACAGCAATCACTTCATCTTTTAATACTTCACGTGCTTTCTCAAGTGAGAACTCTTTGTTGGTGACTACGTTTTCTATTACGCCACCAAAATTCATTTCTGCCATAAATGCTTTTGTTTTTTGAATGTTATACTTGCCTCTATGAACCATGCCCACCCTATACCCGAGAGCGGTCGTTTTATTAGCCCATTCTCACCCTACACGAGAGTGCGACGAGAGGTTAACTTAAAAATCGGGTGCAAAGATAGCAAATTGTTACGAGATAGCCAAAGATTCTGTCAATTTTATACCAAATTAACCAATCAGACTCTTCAACAGAAACCACAAAACAGGTACGACCAAGGCCGGCAACAGATTCAGTGTCTTGCAATCTTTCAAATTCAACAAGGCCAACCCACTGCCCGTAATAAGCAGCCCACCAACAATCAGTAGTTCTGCCATCAGGGCATCACTCACAACTGCACTTGAAAACTTTGCAGTCAACCAGAACATACCCTGCCACAAGAACAACACTGGCGCAGCTAAAATCATGCCAAGACCATAAGTGGAGGCGAAGACCATAGATGACACGAAATCGAGCGTGGCATTAGTGAAAAGGAACGTATGGTCACCTTTCAGTGCAGAGATAACAGGCCCCAACATGGACAATGGCCCGATGCAATACAACAATATAGCCGTGGCCAAACCATCTGCCAAGCGATTTCCCTGAGTATCGCTGCGTTTAAACCTGTCTATGAAACGCTTGAAGCGACCATCAATATCAAGAGCCGTACCTACCACGCCACCAACAGCCAACGAAATGATAAAAAGTACGGGATATTCTGACCGTGGGAAATGACTGATTGTGGCATTCAGGCCAATGGCTAACGAAGCTAAGCCAAGACCAGTATAGAGAACTTCTTTGTACTGATCCTTCACGCCGCGATGCAGCAATGTGCCAAGAATAGTACCAACTATAATAGTGGCTGTGTTAACAATTGTTCCAATCATGCGAACCTATGCTTACCTAAAAGTAATTTTACTACGGCAGACCTCTGTTGGTTCACCGCTATCATCAACCGATTTTACGATGCGGACACAAAAAGTCAAGTCATCATTCTGCTCACGATAGAAAGCCAACCGTTCACCTGCATATGCTTCTGCCACATAGGCAATTTCAAAACGTTTTACACTATGAATCTTATACCAGTCAAGGGGCCACAAGTCAAGCACATGCTCAATATATTTCACCGAGTTGATATGCCCATTGATATCTACATCATTGTAATAGGTGTCAATCTGTCTTACCAGTTCTGCCTGATTGTCCATCTTTACGCGACCGCCCTTGTCAATTGGGCACAGTTTATCCGCTTCTATCCAGTTATTGATAGCACCATTGTCAATGGCCATAATATCGGTTGGCTGGCGACTATCAGTATCTATCATTGCCCAAATACTGCGACCGTAACCATAAACCTTTGGAGATGAATCTTGAGAACAGGACAATGATTTTTCGGTAGCAGGCTCAGGCGCAACAATGCGAAAGTTACGACTTGTGAAATAACGCATAGCCGACTCCACCCAAGTCTCGACGTTAAAATTCGTGTACTGTATAGGCATCTCTTCCATTTCTATGGCAAGCCTCGACAACACCCATGCGCGTTGCATATTCATGAGCCGCTTCATGCCAAAACCACGTGATGTGGAGTGAAAGTCGGCAGCATTGAGCAGATGATTACCCAGATGGCCCAAAAAGAGACGCCCAGAGAAATCACAATGGAACGGCTCAGCCATGAAAGCATATTTTCCTACTTTATCCATATTTCTGATTTTGGTTGCAAAATTACAAAAAAAAATCGTAACTTTGCAGCCAAAAAGGAAAAAGTACGAACTATGAGATTAAAGGCAATACTTGCTGCACTGATGGTCTTTGCGACTGTCAGCGCGCAAAAGGCAGACAAGCTCTACGAAGAGGGCAAAGCCCTTTATGATGCCAAGAACTACTCGGCCGCAGTGCCAAAGTTGAAAGCCGCCGCAGAGAAAGGACACAAAAAAGCCCAGTATAGGTTAGGACTTTGCTACGACAAAGGCAAAGGCGTGGAGGAAAATGATGCTAAGGCCGTTGAGTGGTACTCTAAAGCTGCCGCTCAAGAATATGCCAAGGCGCAATACCAGCTCGGCAAATGCTATAAAAACGGCGAAGGGGTTGCCAAAGACCGCAAGAAGGCGACAGCTCTGTTTGCAAAATCGGCGCGCCAGGAGAATGCTGATGCACAATATCAGTTGGGAAAAAGCTATCTGAAAGGGAAAGGCATTGAGGCTGACCAGAAGAAGGCCAAGAACTGGCTGCAAAAAGCTGTCAACAATCCCAAGGGTGGAGCGAAAATATTAGAGGAATTACGCAAAGATGCCGCCAATGGCGATGAGGATGCCAAAAACATCCTTTCACTTCTCGGCAAATAAACCTCGAAAAAGCCTACTCAAGTTTCCGCGACAAATGGTCTGATTTTAGAAAAGCTCTCTGACAAATTCCAATGTTCGGAGAGTTTTTTACCACGATTTTACTATTTGAGCCAGAACACTATAGCAGATTTCACACCGATAAATTTCAGATAGCCCGATTTTATTGCTCTCCAAAACACCCCAAATTTCTCCCTAAAAGGTATCAAATGCCCAGTATAAAAAACCTTACTTAATGTATAGCTGGCAAATTTCCTGACAATTACACTATCTTGCCATTTCAGCAATTCATCAATGACCGTTAGGTAGCAGTTTATGTTACGTTTCGTATAATGCCGCCCCATGGTAGATGCAGAACGTACCCGATGGCTGACAAAACTTTGTTTAAGGCAGTAAATATGAGAACTTTGCAGGGTTAACTTCGTTGTAAACAGCTCATCTTCGTGGATGATGCCAGGATAGAAATTTAAGCCAATGCGCTTCAGGTAAGCATGGTTTATCAAAAGCAGCCAAACCACACAATTATGTTTACAATTGTCAAGCATCATGTTGAGCAGATATTCGCCGGAATACGGTTTATATTCCTCTAACTCTTGTGTTCGGTGATAGTTCCACGACAATGGGGCCGCTCCTTCTTCTTGCAGAATATCTCCATCAAAGAAAATAAAATCCGCTGAGTTTTTTTCAGCATACTCATAGCATATCTGTAAAGCATTCGGACTGCTCAGCTTGTCATCAGCATCCATCATATAGATATATTCCCCAGTAGCGTGCTGCAGAGCAAGATTTCTTGCCGCAGACTGCCCTTGATTCTCTTGATGAAAATAGCTAATACGACTATCTTTTTGGGCATATTCCTGGATGATGGCTCCGCTGTTGTCCGTTGAGCCATCATTCACCGCAATGATTTCTATATCCTTCAGCGACTGATTCTGTAACGCCTGAAAAGTCTCACCCAAATAAGGAGCAACATTATAAACAGGCAGAATGACACTTATTTTTATCATATTTCTTTCCTTTGTGTTGCAAAAATACTGATAAAATTTGGAATAATCAAATTTTGTTCGTACATTTGCACAAAATAAAGGAGAAAGGGATGAAGTATGACGTTACAATAGGGATTCCTGTTTACAAGTCTGTAGACTATATTGAGCAAACAATCCAGTCTGCTTTAGCCCAAACATATCCTAACATCGAATATCTTTTTCTTGATGACTGGGGAGAGGATGGCTCTATGGAAATTGTTGAAAAGTACCAGACAGAGCATCCACGCGGTGAACATATTCGCATTATCAAGAACAACCAGCACCAGGGAATAGGTTTTTCACGCAACCATTTATTGGAGGAAGCATCAGGGCAGTATTTCTTTTTCCTGGACTCAGATGACATTTTGCATGTAACTGCCATTCAGCGTTTAGTTGAGGAAATAACTAAAAATGAGGCTGATGTGGCTTATGGGTCATGGGAGTATGTTGACAAAATAGGAACGACACCATCAGTTCAGACCGTCTACCCCTATATGCAGTTTGACGAGAAGAACACCCTGGCTCTTTATGCGTTCAAAAACTATTCCAGCTATAACATCTCCATTTGCAACTGCCTGATGAACTTGGCGTTTCTCAGGTCTGCAAAACTACACTTCATTGATGCCCAATTCTGGGAAGATTTGGCATTCACATACGAGCTGGTAACAAAAGTGCGCAGAGCCGTATTGCTTCCTGACATAACCTACTATTATATTCGCCACTCAGATTCCTTATCCCATTACCAGGAGAGGGAAACATTCTCTAAAGATGAAATCGTGCAGAATGCCTCAGTCATCAGCTATTTGAAAGAGAAGTCTACAGAGCTGACCGACCAGCCCTATTTTCCATACCTCCATTACAATTTGGGGATGAATAGTTTTTCCATTGTCTGTTACGCTTTAAAGCATCGGAAGAAAATCCAGCCAAAAATCACAGACAGGGAACTACAGCAGTTTGTGGATACTCCTTTGATGTTCAAGGAACTATTAAAAAGCAAGACAAAGTTTTTGGAGAATTTTGTGCTATGGTTTCTGCCCAAAGTTCCCACACTCTTTTTTGTTCCTCTTGTTCGGACTGTAGACAAGCTAAAAAGCGCGTTGTAAAGGCAGCTACCATAAGTAATAAGAGTTTTGTCTATGGCATGGTATCAAAAATATCTCTCTATTTACGGGAAACCTTTTGACACGGTACCCCCTGAAATCATAGAGGGTACACGCAGGCGACTGGCAGCTTTGCAAAGCGACACCCCTATTGCTTCTATTGTTGTTATAGGCTATAACGAAGAAACTCACCTTCAGGCATGTTTATGGGCAATTAGCGAAATGCAATGTAAGTACCCTGTGGAAATCATTGGAGTTGACAACAATTCCAAAGACCGTACTGCCGAAATCTACGAAAAGTCTGGTATTCCATACTATACAGAATATCAGCGTTCTTGCGGACACGCGCGGAACTGTGGCTTGCAGCATGCCCGGGGCAAATATTACATCGATGTAGACAGCGACACACTCTATCCTTCCATGTACTACGAGCTGATGATTGACCAGTTGATGAAGCCCGGAGTGGTGGCAGTCTCTTCTTTATGGAGCTATTTTCCTGATAGAAATTACAGCAAGCTCGGTCTGGTAATGTTTGAGCTTTGCCGTGACACGTTCTTGTATATACAACATTTCAATCGGCCAGAACTGAGTGTGCGAGGCTTGGTCTTTGCGTATGATGCGACTTTGGGCCGCCAGATAGGATATCGTGTAGATATCATCCGTGGCGAAGACGGCTCTATGGCCCTGGCCCTAAAGAAATATGGAAAAATCAAGTTCCTTTACGACCGCCGGGCACGCGCAATTACAGGATATGGCACACTCAACGAAGAATCCCTGATTAAAAGTTTGTGGAAACGCATCAAGATACAGGGGAAAGGCATCTTCCGCATTTTCTACAAGCAGGACAAATACGTGGATTCCGAGGACAACTTGGTCAAGAAATAGCCGCATCTTGCAGGCTGATTGCCGCTTTTTCGCCCCTGTCTGTTAATATTCCATAAATCATCGACAGGGGCAGTTGACTTTTCGGGCTGTCTCGTGTCATATTAGGGATAATTTTGGACTATTTTTAAGGTAAACTTTACTTTCATGACATCAAGACATATATTAATACTATTTCTGTCAGTCATTTCACTATGTGCCAATGCCCAGAGAAACGAGAACGGGCCAACCATCAGCGGCCGGCTGGTGGAAGCGGGCGAGAAGACCGCCATGCCGCAGGCCACCGTGCAGTTGTTCGTGGCAAAAGACAGCTCGTTTGTCGGGGGCACCATCACCAACGACCGAGGCAACTTCTCTGTGTCAGCGCCCTCGAATGGCATCTATCGCCTGCGCATATCGTCTGTGGGCTACCAGACGTTGGACCGCGAGATAACGCTTCGCGACGGGCGTAATATGGAACTGGGCGAGATACAGATTTCGCCAGAGACGGTCATGCTGAAGGAGGCCGTGGTCACCGGCCGGGCAGCCCAGGTTATAGTGCGCAAGGACACGCTGGTCTACAATCCCGATGCCTACCGCACGCCGGAAGGCTCGACCATCGAGGAGCTTATCAAGCGCATGCCCGGAGCCGACATTGACGAAGACGGCAACATTACCCTCAACGGAAAGACGGTGAAGAAGATACTTATCGACGGCAAGGAGTTCATGCTCGGCGATACGGAGACGGCGCTGAAGAATCTGCCGCTCTCGATTATCCAGAATGTCAAGTTCTACGACCAGCAGAGCGACCAGGCGCGCATCACCGGCATCGAGGACGGCAACAAGGAGACCGTGCTTGACTTCACCATCAAGAAGGGCATGAATCGCGGCTACATGACCAACCTGGACATTGCCGGCGGAACGAGCGACCGCTATGCCGCGCGCGGCACGGGGAGCAGCTTTACCGACAAGACGCGGCTGATGATTGTAGGCAATGCGAACAACAAGGAGGAGAATGCCGGCTGGTGGAATCGCCAGGGTCTGAGGGTCAACAAGATGCTCGGTGCCAACATGAACTACGACGACGGAAAGAAGCTGAAGATGGATGCCAGCCTGCGGTGGAACCGCCGCGACAACGACAACGAGACCGAGAACGCCAGAGAGAACTTCTACAGTCAGGACTACCGCACCTTTTCCAACAGCCAGTCGAAGAGCCTGTCACGCAACAACAGCTGGAACGGCAACCTGCGACTGGAGTGGAAGCCCGACACGCTGACCAACATCTTGTTCCGCGCCAACGGCAGCCATGGCACCAACGACGGCACCAGCCGCTCGACGGCCGCCACGTTCAACGACGACCCGTACCTCTACGTTGACGACCCGCTGGAGTCGCTGCTCGCCCCCGATGCCTCACCGCTTCTGCCCTACACCGTAAACCAGACCCAGAACAGCAGCCTCAGCTACAGCCGCAACAAGAACGCCTGGGGCATGCTGCAGCTATACCGCCGGCTAAACCCGCGGGGGCGCAACATCACGCTGCGACTGGAGGGTAGCGGCGGCGACAACCAGCAGCGCAGCGCATCGAACAGCGAGGTGCAGCTCTTCCGCGTTCAAGACAGTGCGGGCCGCGACTCGTCTTTCTTCACCGCCCGATACAACAACGCCCCCGGAGAGAACTACGGCTACGTGGTCAGCGCCACCTACAGCGAGCCGCTCTGGAAGGGTGCCCATCTCCAGACTAACTACGAACTGCGCTACAACCAGAGCAAGAGCGACCGCAAGACATACGACTTCAGCAACGAGCCCTTCGATGTCTTCCACGGCATTGTGCCCGAATACCGCGACTGGGACACGTGGATTGGCCCCAACTCGCAGTTTGGCACGCTCGACAAGCCGCTGGAGAGCTTTCTCGACCGCTCACAGAGCCGCTACTCTGCCTACAAGAACTACACGCACAACATCCGCCTCACCTTGCGCCACTGGCAAGAGGAGTACGACTACAACGTGGGATTCCTGGTGCAGCCGCAGCACTCAAACTTCGTTCAGGACTACCGCGGCCGCTATGTCGACACCATCAGGAACGTCACCAACCTGACACCAACCATTGACTTTCACTATAAATTCCACGAGCAGAGCAACATCTGGTTTCACTACCGCGGCGACACCAGCCAGCCCGACATCACCCAGCTGCTGGACATCACCGACGACTCCAACCCGCTCTACATCACGCAGGGTAATCCCGGTCTGAAGCCGCAGTTCACCAGTTCGCTGAACGTCTACTACAACAACTACATTGCCAAGCACAAGCGCTCCATAGTGCTTTTTGGCAACTACCGCACCACGCGCAACTCCATCTCAAACCTTGTCCGCTACAACGCCGAGACCGGCGGAAGCATCTCCAGACCTGAGAACATCAACGGCAACTGGAGCGCCGACGGCGGCTTCAACTTCAACACGGCACTCGACTCCGCCGCCCACTGGAACGTGGGCACGGACACCCGCCTGCGCTATAACAACTATGTCAGCTACGTGGCGCAGCAGCAAGCCGAGGCGCAGAAAAACACCACGCGCTCGACCAACATCAACGAGCGGCTGACCGCCAGCTTCCGCAACGACGTGGTGGAAGTGAGCATTGACGGCCGTGTCAACTATCAGCACACCCGCAACGAGCTGCAGCCCAACGCCAATCTCGACACATGGGGATTCAGCTATGGCGGCCAGCTGCTGATACGCCTGCCGATGGATTTCGAACTGAGTACCAACCTGCACGAAAACAGCAGGCGGGGCTACAACGACAACTCCATGAACACCAACGAGCTGATATGGAACGGCCAGGTGTCAAAGTCATTTCTCAGGAGCAAGACACTCATTGTAGCCCTCAACTTCTATGACCTGCTGGGTCAGCAGAGCAACTACGAGCGCTGGGTCAACGCCAGCGGTCGCAGCGACACCCGCTACAACAGCATCAACAGCTACGCCATGCTCCACGTGCGCTACCGCCTGAACATGTTTGGCGGCAAAGTCGACACCGAAGGGCACTACGACAAGAAATGGGGGAACAACGGCCGCAGATAGCAGCAGCGGCCCTCCCCCTCATCGGGGCTACCGCCTCGAAGGTCGGCGGTAGCGGTGAATCCAAGTCGGGGAACACCGACTATCGAAAAGATTTCAATGGAGAAATAAACTCACAAACATGGGCAAAACTCCATGACTTTCGCCCAAAAACTCCGTGAGTTTTGGGAAAAAAGCGGCACTTTAGAAAAATTACTCCGTGAGTTT
>JAFLSH010000111.1 GCA_022511055.1 Prevotella sp.
GACCCCGAGATTACAAATCACGTGCTCTGGCCAACTGAGCTAAAGAGGCGGGTGGACAAGCTGACTGTATCGCGCCGCTACAACCAAGTACCTTTGCTGCGTTCCCGCCCTGGAGGATTCCGAGGGAGCTGGCCGTACAGGACTTGTCCATGTGGCTTTGAAAAGCGGGTGCAAAGGTACAATAATTAATTAAGAATTAAGAATCATGTATTAAGATTTTTCTTGTTTTTAACGATTTTTTGTGTCTTACTCCTCGTTATGTGCAGGAAAATGAGTAATTTTGCAGGCAAATAGTTTGACTATTGCAGAAAATGACACCAGCGGAATATGTTCAGTTGAGGGCTTTTGCCCGGCAAGACGGTTGCCTGTTGGCAATAGTGTGGATTGTCAGCTTTGCCTTCTATGTGGCGGGCATAGGCAACCCAGTCTATAGCATGGCTGCCTTGGTGCTGATGGTGATAACGCCTTTCTATGTCGCCAAACGCCTGAGGCGCTTCCGCGATGAAGACCGCGGCGGGGTCATCTCGCTGATGCGCGGGTGGGCTTTTGTCATCTTGGTCTTTTTCTATGCCGCCATCTTGCTGGCGGTGGCGCAGTATGTCTATTTTGCCTTTCTTGACCAGGGCTATCTCGTGTCTTCCTTTGCGGAGATGCTGCATTCGGCCGAGGGAAAGCAGATGCTCGACCAGTATGGCATGCAGCAGGCCATGGATGAGAGCCTGAAGGCCATGGCAGAGATGCGCCCCATAGACTACGCGCTGAACGTGCTGACCATGAATATCACGATTGGCATTGTCTTGGGGCTGCCGATAGCGGCCCTGCTGCAAAGGAACATTAAAACAGAACGTTGAAACACACAACCAGATGGATATTTCAGTTGTCATACCCTTGTTTAATGAAGAGGAGTCTATCCCTGAGCTGTATGCGTGGATAGAGCGGGTGATGCGCGAGCATGGCTTTGACTACGAGGCCATTTTCATCAGTGATGGCTCGACAGACCGCTCGTGGAGCATTATAGAAGAGCTGCACCAGAAGCACCCGGAGCAGGTGAAGGGCATCAAGTTTCGCCGTAACTACGGCAAGAGCCCGGCTCTTTATTGCGGTTTTGAGCAGGCAAAGGGCGATGTAATCATCACCATGGATGCCGATTTGCAGGATTCGCCCGATGAAATTCCCGGCTTGTTCCGCATGATAAAGGAAGAGGGCTATGACTTGGTCAGCGGCTACAAGCAGAAACGCTATGACCCCATTTCCAAGACCCTGCCGACCAAACTGTTCAACGCCACGGCGCGCAAGGTGAGCGGCATCAAGAATCTGCACGATTTCAACTGCGGCCTGAAGGCATACCGAAGGGAAGTGGTCAAGAACATAGAGGTCTATGGCGAGATGCACCGCTACATTCCCTATCTGGCAAAAAATGCCGGGTTTGACAAAATTGGCGAGAAGGTGGTGCATCACCAGGCGCGCAAGTACGGCGAATCGAAGTTCATGGGCTGGAACCGCTTTGTGAACGGCTATCTGGACTTGCTGACCCTCTGGTTTCTCTCCACGTTTGGCAAGAAGCCCATGCACGTCTTCGGCTTCCTTGGCTCTCTGATGTTCATGGTGGGTTTCTTGGCGGCCATCTTCTTGGCTGTCGGCAAGCTGATGGGCAAGCTGTGGATTACTGACTCTCCGTTCTTCTACATTGCGCTGACCATGATGGTGATGGGCACTCAGCTGTTCATGACAGGCTTTCTGGGCGACCTGATTAGCCGCTCTTCGCAGAACAGGAATGACTACCAGGTGGAAACGATGATATAACCAAATCAACGAAAAGCGGAATGAAGGCAAGAAACATGTTCAGGGCGTTGTGGAACAAGGTTAACGGTAAGTTGCTGGGCGAGAGGCTGTTGCCGCTCACTCTCTGTCTGAGCTTTCTGCTCACTTTTGCCTGCTCATCTATTGACTGCCCCTTGCAGAACGTGGTCTATACGGCCTATACTTTCCACAAGGCCGACATGTCTCCCGACACTCTGAAAGACACCATGTTCGTGGTGTCGTTCCGGGCCGATGGCAGCGATACGGTCTTGTACAATTCCGGCATCGGGGCGACTTATTTCACACTGCCCATAGGCTATTCCAACCCGGAAGACACGCTTTACTTCCTTTTCTTCAATAATGACTATGAGGCAATAGACACGGTTTGGATAGCAAAAGAGAATTACCCGCATTTTGAGTCGGTGGATTGCAGCGCTTCGTTCTTCCACGAACTGACCGCTGTTCGGTGTACCCACAACGCCATTGACTCGATAGTCATTAACAATAAAGCAGTCACCTATGATGCTACAACGGAACATTTCCATCTGTATCTCAAGGCTCGCGATTAGTCTGCTGCTGTGGTTGACCTGTCTGTCGGTCAGCGGGCAGAAACTCTTCCGCTTGGAGAAGGACTCCATTCCCCTGATGCGTGGCTTTCAGGTGTCCTTCGACCTTTTTGGTGCCGGCTTGTTGCAGCTTTCCGACTACGGCCAGTACGAAGGCGCGCTGCGGCTGAACTTGCACGACCAGTGGTTTCCCATTGTAGAGGTGGGCTACGGCAAGGCCGCCCACGAGCGCGATGAGATAACGGGCATCACCTACAAGACGGCTGCGCCCTACTTCCGTGTTGGTGCTGATTTCAACCTGCTGAAGAAGAAGCATCAGGCCAACCGCCTGTTTGCGGGCTTCCGCTACGCCTATACTTCCTATAAGGTAGACCTGTTCCGCCAAGACCTTTTCGACCCGGTGTGGCATTGGCAGTCAGACTACAGTGTTGTCAGCGAGCCGTGTTCGCAACACTGGCTGGAAGTGGTCATGGGCATTGACTCCCAGATTTGGGGGCCGTTGCACTTGGGCTGGAGTGTCCGCTACAAGCGCCGATTGGCTCATAATGACGGGGTTATAGGCAAGACATGGTACGTTCCCGGCTACGGAGTCACCGGCGACACGCGGCTTGGCGGTACGTTTAATTTCATTATCGACATTTAGCAGCGGGCATGACCAAAGAGGGAAAGAAAAAGCTGGCGTGGCAGTTGCCGTTCCTGATGTTGCTCATTGTGGGCTCAGTCTTTGTCATCAGGCAGCAGCGTTCCATGCCCTATCAGCACAACGAAGGCGCGGTGTTTGGCACGTTCTACAGCCTGACCTATCAGTCTGACCGTGACCTGCATCAGCTTGTCAGCGAGGAGCTTAGGCGCATTGACCTTTCGTTGTCGCCTTTCAACCGGCAGTCTGTGATTTCCGCCATTAACGAGAATCGCCCCACGGCGCTTGACGACAGTTTCATTGAGGTCTTCAAGCGGGCAAAGGCCATATCGGCCGAGACTGACGGCGCATTCGACATAACCGTGGCTCCGCTGGTCAATGCCTGGGGCTTTGGCTTTCGCGAAGGGGTCAGACCTTCCGCCCGGCAGGTCGACAGCCTGCGCGCGGTGATTGGTTTCCAGAAGGTAACCCTGCGAAACGGGAAGGTTGAGAAGGCCGACCCGCGAATGATGCTTGACTGCTCGGCCATTGCGAAAGGCTATGCGTGCGATGCCGTTGCGCGGCTGCTTCAGGCCAATGGCGTGCAGAACTACATGGTCGAGATAGGCGGCGAGATTGTTACGCGCGGCATCAGCCCGAAGCGCCTGCCGTGGAAAATTGGCGTTACCAAGCCCACGGACGACAGCCTGGCCACCAGCAACGAGCTGCAGACCATTCTGAACGTGACAGACATGGCCATGGCCACCAGCGGCAACTACCGCAATTTCTACTATCAGGATGGCAAGAAGCTGGCGCACACCATAGACCCGCGGACTGGCTATCCCGTGCAGCACAGCATCTTGTCTTCCACCGTCTTGGCCAGGGAGTGTGCCACGGCCGATGCCTATGCCACGGCCTTCATGGTCTTGGGCTTGGAGAAGGCCAAGGCCGTACTCGACAGGCACCCGGAACTGATGGCTTACTTCATCTATGCCGATGACAACGGGCAGAATGCCGTTTGGTTTTCGCCATCTTTGAAGGGCAAGATAGAGGACTGACAACTAAAGTTTCCAATCACCGCCATGGCTACCCTGCAACTCTATGACCAGCTGTTACAGTTCCCCTTGTTTCAGGGAATGAGCCGTGACGATTTGGTGCAGGTGGCCGGCCACACTCGGTTTGATTTCCAGAAATATGCCGCCCAGAAGACCATTGTGGGCGAGGGCGATGCCTGCACTCACTTCTATTTCCTGTTGTCAGGCACTCTGGGCGTTGAGACCTGCTCCGACAATCATTCCTATCGGGTGGTTGAGCAGTTGTCAGCCCCATACATGTTGCAGGCCGAGACCGTTTTCGGCTATTATCAGCGCTACACCCACACCTACCGCGCCCTGACCCCTGTCAACGTGATGCGCCTGGACCGCCAGGAGGTGATGCGCCTCTCCGAGCAGTTCCTTGTCTTCCGCATCAATCTGCTCAACCTCTTTGCCACTCAGTCGCAGAAGTGCTTGCGGCAGGTCTGGCGCCACAGCCCGCAGACACTTGACGAGCGTATAGTCCGCTTTTTTGTTCAGCATTGCATTCACCCCGCCGGGCCGAAGGTTTTCTATATTCTGATGACCCGGCTGGCCGACGAGCTGAACGACAGCCGCCTCGATGTCAGCCGCGCCCTCAACCGCCTTCAGGCTAAGGGCATGCTGAGCCTGCACCGCGGGCGAATAGAAATACCGCAGATGGAATACCTACTTATGAATGTTTAGGGAATTTTAAGGTGCAATTCTTCATCATGTCATTATTTTGTTGTAATTTTGCAGGCCGGTACAGAGAATGATGTTATGGAAAAAGAGAAAAGAGTGAATCCGTTTTTTGAGAACTACAATACCCCGCACGACACCGTGCCCTTTGACCGTATCCGTGTGGAGGATTTTGAGGAGGCTTTCCTGGAGGGCATTCGCCGTGACGACGAGCAGATTGCGAAGATTGTCAACAACCCCGAGAAGCCGACTTTCGACAATACCATCATCAACGTTGATGACGAAAAAGACGGCGAAGGCTATTACGACCTGCTGAGCCGCACCTCGACCGTTTTCTTCAACATGCTTTCCGCCGAGACCAACGACGAGCTGGATGCCCTGGCGCAGAAAATGTCGCCTATTTTGACAAAGCATGCCAATGATGTCAGGCTGAATGAGCGGCTGTTCGAGCGAATCCGCTATGTACACCGCCACCACCGCCGACTGACTGCCGAGGAGAAGATGCTGCTTGACAGCTGCTACGATGGCTTCGTGCGCAGCGGTGTGCTGCTCGACGAGGCTGGCAAGGCGCAGCTGCGCCGGCTGACCGAGGAGGCTTCGCTCCTCTCCCTGCAGTTTTCGCAGAATCTGCTGAAGGAGAACAAAGCCTTCACCCTTTCCATCACCGACGAGGCGCAGTTAGACGGCCTGCCCGACACGGCGCGCGAGGCCGCACGGCAGGCCGCCGAGGAGCAGGGCAGCGAGGGCTGGCTCTTCACCCTCGACTTTCCTTCCTACTCGCCCTTCATGACCTATTCCACCCAGCGGGAGCTGCGCCGCCAGCTCTACATGGCCAAGAACACCGAGTGTACGCACGACAACTCCGAGAACAACATGGAGATATGCAAGCGGCTGGTCAACCTGCGCCGCGAGATGGCACAGCTTCTTGGCTACAAGACCTATGCCGACTACGTTCTCAAGCACCGCATGGCGGGCAATGTGCGCAGTGTCTACCGCCTGCTGAACAACCTGATTGATGCCTACAAGCCGACAGCCATCAAGGAGGTCAGGGCCATCGAGCGGCTGGCGCAGAAGCACGAGGGCCGGAGCTTCAGGCTGCAGCCCTGGGACTTCTCGTTCTACTCTCACAAGCTGCAGATGGAGAAGTACAACATTGACTCAGAGATGCTGCGCCCCTATTTCGAGTTGTCACGGGTCATCGACGGTGTCTTCGGCCTGGCCACCCGCCTCTATGGCATCACCTTCAGGGAAAGCACGGAGATAGCAGTCTACCACCCCGATGTCAAGGCATTCGAGGTGTTCGACCGCGATGGCAGTTTCCTCGCCGTGTTCTATGCTGATTTCCACCCCCGCAAGGGCAAGCAGTCTGGGGCGTGGATGACGCAGTACCAGGGCCAGTGGATTGACCGCAAGGGCGAGAACGTGCGCCCGCACGTCTCGGTGGTCATGAATCTGACGAAGCCAACGGCCGAGAAGCCGGCTCTGCTGACCTTGGGCGAGGTAGAGACGTTCCTGCACGAGTTTGGCCACGCCCTGCACGGCATGTTTGCCAACACCCGCTTCGAGTCGCTTTCCGGCACCAATGTGTGGTGGGATTTTGTCGAGCTGCCTTCGCAGTTCATGGAGAACTTCTCGGTCGAGAAAGAGTTTCTGCAGACCTTTGCCTTCCACTATCAGACGGGCGAGCCGCTCCCCGACGAGCTGATTAGCCGCATTGTGCGCAGCCGCAACTTCAACGTGGCCTATGCCTGCATGCGGCAGGTGTCGTTTGGCCTGCTCGACATGGCATACTACACCCAGAAGACGGAGTTCACAGACGATATCATTCCCTTTGAGAAGCGGGCCTGGCAGCGGGCCATGGTTACCGAGCAGCTGCCCGACACCTGCATGACCGTTCAGTTCTCACATATCATGGCGGGCGGCTACGCTGCCGGCTATTACAGCTACAAGTGGGCCGAGGTGCTGGATGCCGATGCCTTTGCCGTGTTCAAGCGCGAAGGCATCTTCAACCCCGCCACCGCCCAGCGCTTCCGCGACAACATTCTGTCAAGGGGCGGAACGGAAAACCCCATGACACTCTACAAGCGCTTCCGGGGCAGCGAGCCCACCATTGATGCCCTGCTGCGGCGGAACGGCATCAGGCCGGCACGGAAAACCCGTAGGTGATGCTTCGTTTTCATCTGTACTAAATCGGAAATACATCAAAAAGAAGACATGATAAACTTAAAACAGCACCAACTGGACTCGCGCTACCTGCGCATGGCACGAATCTGGGCCGAGAACTCCTACTGCCGCCGCCGGCAGGTGGGCGCACTGGTGGTCAAGGACCAGATGATTATCAGCGATGGCTACAACGGCACGCCAAGCGGATTCCCCAATGTCTGCGAGGACACCGCGAATGTGACCTACCCCTACGTGCTGCATGCCGAGGCCAACGCCATCACCAAGCTGGCCCGCAGCTCAAACAATTCTGACGGGGCAACCATCTATATCACCGCCTCGCCCTGCATCGAGTGCGCAAAGCTCATTATCCAGTCGGGCATCAGGCGCGTGGTCTATGGCGAGAAGTATCGCCTCACCGACGGCATCGACCTGCTCGAGCGGGCTGGCATAGAAGTTGAATATTTGGAAGTGGAATAATTAAGTTGGTTTTTATGAGTCAAAAAACGTCTAATCGGTTCATGCCCCTGTGGCTGGCTCTCTGCATGATTCTTGGCATCTTTGTCGGCAGCTTCATCTCGAGCCGCTTTTCGGGCAACAGGCTGAGCATCATCAACTCGGGCAGCAACAAGCTGAACGACCTGCTGCACATTGTTGATGACCAGTATGTCGATACGGTCAATGTGAACGACCTGGTGGAGAAGGCAGTGCCGCAGATTCTGGCGGAGCTGGACCCGCATTCAGTCTACATCTCGACGAAAGACGTGCAGCGGGCAGAAGACGACCTGAAGGGCTCCTTCTTCGGGGTCGGCATTGAGTTCACCATTCGCAAGGACACCATTCACGTTCAGAACGTGATACCCAACGGCCCCTCTGAGCGGGCCGGGCTGCTGGCGGGCGACAAGATAGTCGAGGTCGACGGCAAGCCTTTCGTTGGCAAGGAAGTGACCAACGACGAGGCCATGCGCCGGCTGAAGGGCGAGAAAGACACCAAGGTGGTCTTGGGCGTGCTGCGCTATAAGGAGAAGACCGTGCGCCACTTTACCGTCACCCGCGGCGAGATACCTATGAAGAGCGTGACGGCCACCTACATGCTCGACCGCGAGACGGGCTACATAAAGGTGAAGAACTTTGGCGAGAAGACCTATCCCGAACTGCTCATCGCCCTGGCCCAGCTCTCCCAGCAGGGCTTCCGCAACCTGGTCATCGACCTGCGCGGCAACACGGGCGGCTACCTGGCCTCGGCCGTGCAGATGGCCAATGAGTTTCTGACCAAGGGCAATCTCATTGTCTACACCGAGGGGCGCCGCTCGCCCCGACAGGAGTATCGCAGCGATGGGCGCGGCTCTTACCAGCACCTGCCCTTGGTGGTGCTAATCGACGAGGGCTCTGCCTCGGCCTCAGAAATCTTTGCCGGGGCCATTCAGGACAACGACCGCGGCACCATCATTGGCCGGCGCTCATTCGGCAAGGGGCTGGTGCAGCAGCCGGTCACCCTGCACGACGGCTCCGTGATTCGCCTGACCATAGCCCGCTACTACAGCCCCTCGGGCCGCTGCATTCAGAAGCCATACACCAGCGGCTCTGACAAGACCTACGAGGAAGACATTCTCACCCGCTATCAGCATGGCGAGTTCTTCTCGGGCGACAGCATCAAGCACGAAGGCCCCGAATACCACACCCGCAACGGCCGCGTGGTCTATGGCGGCGGCGGTATCACGCCCGACATCTTTGTCGGCGAAGACACGCTGGGCGTAACCTCTTATTACAAGGAGGCAGCCGTGAGCGGCCTGATTTTGCAGTTTGCCTACGAGTACACCGACGAGAATCGGCCCGCGCTCTCGCGCTACAAGACGGTCGCAGAGCTGGAGGCATATCTGAAGAAGCTGAACACCGTGGAGCTGTTTGCCGCCTACGCCGAGAAGAACGGACTGAAGCGCCGCAACCTGATGATTCAGAAGAGCCATAAGCTCCTGGAGCGCTACATCAACAGCCGCCTGGTCTACAACATGCTCGACGAGCAGGCGTGGACAGAATATCTGAATCAGAACGACCCCGCCATCGCCGAGGCGTTCCGCATCTTCCGCCAGGGCAAGGCATTCCCCCAGAATCAGGAGCAGCCCGAGGCGAAGCAGAAAGTCGCCATGGCCTATGACTATCGGAACACACACATCAAGACGACCGTGATAGCCCGCGCATAAAATAGCCAGTCTGCACCGCATGAGATAGTCATTCTGCGCTGCACGATAGCTACCTGCTTCGCCTGATAGCCATTCCGCGCGTATAGTAGCTAATCAAACTGAATGCCCCACACCCTCGACACCCCCGACACCCAAATTGGGTGTCGGGGGTGTCGAGGGTGTAGCCAGAAAAATTTTTTCGCTATCATATATACGCGTGCGCGCATACATGCGCGCGCGTAGTCACATCGTAAAAATCTTCATCCCTACCGCCCCTACTAAACCTACTGCACCTACCAAACCTACCATACCTACCCCAACTACCCACTTCAAACTCACTTTTTCAGAAAACTCCATGCTTTAGGAAAATT
>JAFLSH010000112.1 GCA_022511055.1 Prevotella sp.
CATTACTCTCGATATATGCAAATAAAACGCAGTTTTTTTGGCATTTCGTGGATTTTTTGTACCTTTGCACACAAATTTGAAAACAGAACGAAAAATGGGAAAAGTAATACTTACCGGCGACCGCCCTACGGGCAAGCTGCACCTGGGCCACTACGTGGGCTCGCTGCGCCGCCGCGTGGAGCTGCAAAACGCAGGCGACTATGACCGCATGTTTGTGTTCATGGCCGATGTACAGGCACTGACAGACAATGCCGATAACCCCGAGAAGATAAGGCAGAACATCGTCAACGTGGCGCTCGACTATCTGGCCGCCGGGCTGGACCCCGAGAAATGCACCATCTTCATACAGAGTCAGATAGCCGAGCTGGCCGAGCTGACCACCTACCTGATGAATCTCATCACCGTGAGCCGCGTACAGCGCAACCCAACGGTGAAGACGGAAATCAAGATGCGCAACTTCGAGGCCAACATCCCCCTGGGCTTCTTCTGCTACCCTGTGTCGCAGGCGGCTGACATCACGCTGTTCAAGTCGACCACCGTGCCCGTCGGCGAAGACCAGGAGCCCATGCTCGAAGTGACCCGCGAGCTGGTGCGCCGCTTCAACCAGACCTATGCCGAGGTGCTGGTCGAGCCAAACATCATGCTGCCCGAGAACTTGTCGGCGCGCCGCCTGCCCGGAACTGACGGTAAGGAGAAGATGTCGAAGAGCCTGGGCAACTGCATCTACCTGTCTGACTCGGCCGATGAGGTGTGGCAGAAGGTGCGCTCAATGTACACTGACCCCACCCACCTGAACGTCTCAGACCCCGGCCACGTCGAGGGCAATGCCGTGTTTACCTACCTTGATGCCTTCTCGTGCGACCAGGATTTCGCCGACTTCTGGCCTGAGTACCAGAACTTAGACGAGCTGAAGGCGCACTACACCCGCGGCGGACTGGGCGACATGAAGTGCAAGAAGTTCCTGAACGAAGTGCTGAACAAGTTCCTGGAGCCCATGCGCCAGCGCCGCCACGAGCTGGAACAGGATATCCCCGAGATATACAACATACTGCGGAAGGGCACCGAGCAGGCCCGTGAGGTGGGCGCGCAGACCATGAGCGAGGTGCGCCGCGCCATGCAGATAGACTATTTCAACGACACGGAACTCATTCGCCAGCAGACAGAGATGTTTCGCGGCAAGGAGTAGGTGGCGGCAGCGGCGGCATGAGCAGTGAGGAGTGCATAGCGCTATTGGAGCGGCACGGCATCAAGCCGACTGCCAACCGCATCGTGGTGGCCAGGGCGCTGGCGCAGGCCGAGCGCCCCATGTCGCTGACCGAGCTGGAGTACAAGATTCTGTCGATAGACAAGTCGGGCGTGTTCCGCGCCTTGTCGCTCTTCAGGGAGCGCCACCTGGTACACGTTCTGGAAGACGGGGGCGATGGTGTGCGCTACGAGCTGTGCCACAGCCACGGCACCCACCGGCAAGATGATGACCAGCACGTGCATTTCTACTGCGAGAAGTGCCAGAAGACGTTCTGCCTGTCAGACAGGCCCATACCTGCCGTCGAGCTGCCTGAGGGCTACGAGATGGTGAGTGTCAACTACATGGTGAAGGGCATCTGCCCGGCATGCCGCAAGTGAACGGAAGTAAACAGAAAACAGAAAAAAATAGTAAACATCAAGAGATTATGTATGCACGAATGACCGCTGCCGAGGCAGCAGCACTGATTAAGAATGGCGAGCAAATCGCCATGAGTGGCTTTACACCCGCCGGTGTGGCCAAGGCAACAACCAAGGAGCTGGCAAAGATTGCCCTGGCCGAGCATGAGGCCGGCCGTGAGTTCAAGGTGGCCATCTACACCGGGGCTTCTACGGGCCAGTCGACCGATGGTGACCTGGCCAACGCGCAGGCCATCAAGTACCGCGCGCCCTACACCACCAACTCTGACTTCCGCAAGCACGTCAACCAGGGCGAGATTCCCTACAACGACCTGCACCTGAGCCACATGGCACAGGAGCTGCGCTACGGCTTCTACGGCGACATAGACTGGGCCATCCTTGAGGTGTGCGACATCGAAGAGGCGGGCAACGACTACCATGTCTACCTGACTGCCGCCGGCGGCATCTCGCCAACGGCTGCCCGGCTGGCCAAGCGCGTGATTCTGGAGCTGAACGCCTTCCACAATCCCAACGCGAAGTTCATACATGACGTGTATGAGCCGCTCGACCCGCCTTACCGCAAGGCAATCCCCATCGAGCGCGTGAGCGACCGCATCGGCACGCCCTACATCGCCATTCCGAAGGAGAAGGTGGTGGGCGTTGTGGAGTGCAACATCCCTGATGAGGCCCGCGCCTTCAAGGACTCTGACCCCGTGACCGACAAGATTGGCTACCTGACAGCCGAGTTCCTGGTCGATGAGCTGCACAAGGGCCGCATACCCAAGGAGTTCCTGCCCTTGCAGAGCGGTGTGGGCTCAACGGCCAACGCCATTCTCGGCGCGCTGGGCGAAGACAAGCACGTGCCCGACTTCAATATCTATACCGAAGTGATTCAGAACTCGGTCATTGACATGATGCTCAACGGCCGCGTCAAGGATGCCTCGGCCTGCTCGCTGACCGTGTCCAACGACTGTCTGATGCAGGTCTATGACCACATGGACTACTTCAAAGACCACCTGACCCTGCGCCAGAGCGAGATTTCGAACTCGCCGGAGATTATCCGCCGGCTCGGTGTCATTGCCATCAACACGGCCATCGAGGTAGACCTGTACGGCAACGTCAACTCCACGCACATCAGCGGCACGAAGATGATGAACGGCATCGGCGGCTCGGGCGATTTCATCCGCAACGCCTATCTGAGCATCTTCACCTGCCCGTCTGTGGCCAAGGGCGGCCTGATTTCGAGCATCGTTCCCTTCGTGACCCATCAGGACTCCTCGGAGCATGATGTAAATATCGTGGTGACAGAGCAGGGTATCGCCGACTTGCGCGGCAAGAGCCCCGCACAGCGCGCGGAACTCATCATCGAAAACTGCGCACACCCCGACTACAAGCAGCTGCTCTGGGACTACCTGAAGATAGCCAAGGGCGGCCACACGCGCCACAACCTGCCTGCCGCCTTTGCCATGCACGATACGCTGGCACGGAAGGGCGATATGCACCTGACAGACTTCGCGGAGTACGTGAAATAAGAATAAAGCGAAAAGAAAATGGGGCGTGAGCCCCATTTTTTCGCTTTGTATGCCTTACTCCGCAGTGACTGTCTCTATCTGGTCGATGATTTCCTGGTACTGCCGCTGGGTCTTAATGTGTATCTTCAGGCCAACGGCCGCTCCAATAATGGCGGCGGTACACATTGCCACGGCAAATAGTTGGAATTCCTCGCCTGCCATCTGCTGATACTTGTCGTAGAGGAAATAGGCTATCCAGAGCAGTGCGGCGGGAAAGCCTATGAATGTCCAGTTGCTGTCTAACTTCTTGGTGCGAGCCACCGTTTGCCGGACTTCAAGCAGGTTGCTGTCGAAAAGCCGGCTGTCGTGTATCTGCCGACTGAGGTGGAAGGTGTAGCCAATGACTGAAAGCATCAGGATACTCTCAAAAATCCAGACCCCAAGGGAAGAGCCGCCGAGTATGCAGAAAGCCCAATAGCCGTATGGAATGTTCAAGGCACAAATCAGGCAAATCCAGAAATACCGATTGGAGATATTGGTGGTGTTGCTGCGAAGTGATTTGCGCATCAGGCGCTCGTTCACTATCTCTTGTTTTTCCAGCTTCTTCTTCAGTGTCATCATCTGTAGGCGCATGTCCTCCAGCTGGCTGTCATCGAATCTTGTTTCAGAATGGTTGCTCATAATGGTTCTTGCTTTTTTTAATCGTTTGACATTTGCTTTAGCTGCTCCTTAATCCTGAACAGGCGAACACTGACATTCTTGGCGGTGATACCGACTATCTGGCCAATCTCTTCGTAGGAAAGCTCCTCGAGCCAGAGCAGCACAATGGCCCGGTCGAATGGCTGCAACTTAGAGATGCGGCGGTGGAGCAGGTCCACCTGGCGCGTGTCTTCGTCACGGTCTTCAAAGAGGTTGATGTCCATGGTCAGCCGCACCGTGGCACTGCGCCGCCGCTTTCTGTCGAGCGAGATGCAGGTGTTAAGGCTGACACGGTAAATCCAAGTTCGAATGTCACTGCGATGCTCGAAGCGGCCGTAGCCTTTCCAGAGATTGACCAGCACCTCTTGGAACAGGTCGCTGACCTCATCGGCATCTTGCGAGAACATGTAGCACACGGTGTAGATGGTACTCTTATGTTCCGCGATGGTTTGCGCAAACTTTTCTTCTAATGCATTCATTGTCCTGTTGTCCTTTCTGGATTATTCTTGCCCATTAGACGAGGCAAAGGTACGAAAAACTACACGAAAAACCATTTTTTTTCGTGTATGACTTGTCAGCAAAAGGTTTTCTGGGGAAAGTCAGACTGCCCGAGTGGCTGCGATTTCCTGTATGCCCTTCACCAGCCGGCGCAGACCTTCCGTCAGGCGGCTGCGGGGGCAGGCAATGTTAATGCGAATGAAGCCTTCGGTGCCGTACATGACTGAGCTGTTCACCCACACCTTGTGGTCGCTGAGCAGGCGGTCGGCCAGCGTGTCGGCACTGATGCCGAGCGGCCTGATGTCTACCCACACCAGGTATGTGCCCTCAAGCTCGGCTACGGGCAGCTGGGGCAGCTCGCCGGCAAAGGTCTGGCGCAGTGTGTCGTAGTTGCCCTTCAGATAGAGGCACAGCTCGTCTATCCAGTCTTCGCTCTCGTTGTAGGCGGCCTTCAGGGCTATCGGGCCAAACGGGTTGACATCGCAGACCTCGTTGATGTTAATGGCACGGTCAATGCGGCGGCGCAGCTGCGGGTCGGTGCAGATGATATTGGCTATCTGCAGCCCGGCCATGTTGAACGATTTCGAGGGGGAGTTCAGGATAATGGCATCGGCCGCCACCGTGGCCATGGGTACGAACTTATAGCCGGGCATAATCAGCTCGCAGTGTATTTCGTCACTGACAATGGCTACCCCGTGGCGGTGGCAGATGTCGGCCATGCGGCCCAGCTCCTCGCGGGTCCACACTCTTCCCGTGGGGTTGTGCGGGTTGCAGAGCAGAAACACGGTGGTCTTCTCATCGGCGCACTTGCGCTCGAAGTCCTCCCAGTCAACGGCATAGGCCGTCTGGGCGGCAGGGATGCCAAGCTCGCAGCCCTGCACCTCGCAACCGTTGTTGCGGATGCTTGAGAAGAAGCAGTTGTAGGCGGGCGTGAGTGTCAGCACCCGCTCGCCGGGCATGGTCAGCGCCTTCAGTACGCATGACATGGCAGGCACTACGCCGCTGGTGTAGAGCATGTCTTCACGCCGGATAGTCCAGCCGTGGCGGCGCAGAAACCATGACTGCACGGCCTCGTAATAGTCGTTGTCAACCATGGTGTAGCCAAACACGCCGTGGGCTACCCGCTGCCTGAGTGCCTCTTGAATGGCGGGTGCTACGCGGAAGTCCATGTCGGCCACCCACAGGGGAATGACATCAGCCGAGGGGGCTTCATCCCATTTGTAGCTGCCCGTGCCGCGCCGCTCTATCAGTTCGTCGAAGTTGTATGCCATACATTGCCTCCTTATTTCGCTTGTCTCACTTCGATAACGCAGTTGTTCGGCTGCCGCACGTACTCGTCTATGGTGACAGAGCCAATGCTGTCGGCCACAATATGGCCGCTGGTGGGGTTCTTGATGTTCTCTATGTGGCCACGAATGTCAGCCTCAACCGTGGAGTACTCGAACACGCGGTCGCACGCGGCATCGAAGGTGCAGTTCTCAAGCACTAAGTTCTGAGTGTAGCAGAGCAGCTGCTCGCCGGCCAGGTGGCAGTTCACCAGCCGCACGTTCTTTGAGTGCCAGGCCAGGTACTCGCCATCGAGTACCGAGTCATATACGGTTATGTTCTCGCATTCCCAGAAGGAATCCTTGGTTACAATCTTGGCGTGATGCACCTCTACGTTCTTGCAATACTGGAACACGTACTTTGAGTCGCTTTCCAGACCGTCTACGTAGATGTTCTGAGAGAACATGAACGGATAGGTGCCATCGTGCAGCTTCACGTTCTTGAGCCGCAGCCCATCGACCTTCCAGAAGGTCTCATCGGCATCGGTTATCTCCACGTTCTCTAACTCCACGTTCTTCATTTCGCGGAAGAACTTCGGCCCGTCTATGCGTGAGTTCTTCATGACCAGGTCGTTGGTGTACCAGATGGCCGACCGCGAGCCCGGGGCAAAGTAGCAGTTCTCTATCTTCGCTCCGTCAACGTGCCACCAGGGGTATTTGCCGTAGAACTTGCAGTCTTCTGCCTCCATGTTGCGGCACTGCTTGATGCCACTCTCGCCATCAGTGATGGTAATGTTTTCCAATCTCAAGTCCTGCGAGCCAAACAAAGGCCGCTCGCCGCCAAACTGCTGGTCTTTAATCAGTTTCATTTGTATAAGTTCCTGTTAGTTAATTGATGGTTGTCTTGTCTGTTGTGTCCTGGCCCTTCTTGGTGCGCACCTTGAAGTGGTCGAAGCCCTCGCCGTAAACGCCAATGACCGCGCTCTGCGAGACAAAGGCACTGGGGTCGACTTCGTTGATGATACGGAAGATGACATCGCTCTGCCGCCGCTTGGCCAGCACGAACAGCATCTTCGTCTCCTTGCCGGAGTAGAAGCCCTGCGCATTGATGACCGTGCAACCGCGGTGCGGCTCGCGGTTAATGCGCTCGCCTATCTCGCGATACTTGTCGCTGATGATGAAAAACTGCACCGAGCGGCGCGCCGAGTCGACCACCTGGTCTATACAGAACGCGGTAACGTAAAGCACCACGTAGCCATAGATGACCTTCTCCCAGTCCTTCAGCACAAAATAGGAACAGGAGATGACCAGTACATCACAAATCATGATAACCCGCCCCAACGACACATCGCGGTACTTGTTGATAATGGCGGCCACAATGTCGGTGCCGCCCGTTGAGCCGTTGTTAGACAGACCCAAGCCCACGCCGCAGCCGCAGAACACCGAGCCGATGATAGCCGCCATGAACGGCTGGTCACTCAGCAAGTGGGCGCCGTAGTTGCTCGTTATCACGCTGATGCTCACCGTGAGCATGGTGACACCGTAGACGGTCTTGACACAGAATTTCCACCCCAGCACCCGCAGGGCCACCAACAGCAGCGCGCCGTTAATCACAGAGTAAGAGACCTGCACGGGAATGCCTGTAGCCCAAAAGAGAATGGAGGAAACACCTGCCACGCCGCCCGTAGTGATGTTGTTGGGCAACAGGAAAATGCCCCATCCTATGGCGTAGCTCAGCATGGCGATGGTAATCATCACATAGTCACGCACTTCCCTTCCCAGAGTGGCGCGATTCAGTATGGTCTTAGTCATATACGTCTTTTAAATTTGGCTGCAAAGGTACTAATAATTCATAAGTAATAATCCATAATTCACAATTATTTTTGTAACTTTGCAGCAAAATTAGGAAAAAAGGGATGAAAAAGCTATTGATTGAGACTTACGGATGCCAGATGAACGTGGCTGACTCTGAAGTGGTGGCCTCGGTAATGCAGATGGCGGGCTACGAAACGACCGAGCAGATAGAAGAGGCTGATGCCGTGTTCCTGAACACCTGCTCCGTGCGCGACAATGCCGAACAGAAAATCTACCACCGCCTGCAGGCGCTGGCCGCACTGAGAAATACCAAGCTCAAGACCCATAACACCAAGCTCATCATCGGCGTACTCGGCTGCATGGCCGAGCGCGTGAAAGACGATTTGCTCCACAACCACGGCGCCGACCTTGTGGCCGGCCCGGATGCCTACCTGACACTGCCAGACCTGGTGGCGCAGGCCGAGACTGGCCATAAGGCCATCAACATTGACCTCTCCACCACCGAGACCTATCGGGATGTAACCGTGCTGCGCCCCGGCCTGGGGCGCAAAATCAGCGGCTATGTCAGCATCATGCGCGGCTGCAACAACTTCTGCCACTACTGCATTGTGCCCTACACCCGCGGGCGTGAGCGCAGCCGCGATATGGAGAGCATACTGCGTGATGTGCGCGACCTGCGCAGCCGCGGCTTCAAAGAGGTTACACTGCTGGGGCAGAATGTCAACTCCTACTGGGCAGCCGCCGACCCCTCGCAAGGCCCTCTCTCGCCCGGCGAAGGCCAGGGCGTGGGTTTCGCGCAGCTGCTGAGGGCAGTGGCCGAGGCAGTGCCCGAGCTGCGCATTCGCTTCACCACCTCAAATCCGAAGGACATGAGCGATGAGACACTACAGGTCATTGCCGACATGCCCAATGTCTGCCGCCACATACACCTGCCCGTACAGTCGGGCAGCAACCGCATTCTGGAACTGATGAATCGCAAGTACACCCGCGAGTGGTACATGGGGCGCGTGGAAGCCATCCGCCGCATTGTGCCAGACTGCGGCCTGTCGACCGACATCTTTGTGGGCTACTGTTCCGAGACAGAGGAAGACCACCAGCTCTCGCTCTCGCTCATGCGCGAGGTGGGCTATGACTCGGCCTTCATGTTCAAATACTCGGAGCGCCCCGGCACATACGCCTCGAAACACCTGCCCGATGACATTCCTGAAGAGGTGAAAATCCGCCGGCTCAACGAACTCATACAACTGCAAACGGACATATCGGCCCAGCAGAACAAGAAAGATGAGGGGCGCGAGTTCGATGTGCTGGTCGAGGGCGTTTCCAAGCGCTCACGCGACCAGCTCTGCGGCCGCACCGAGCAGAACAAGATGGTAGTCTTCGACAAGCAGGGCCACCATATCGGCCAGACTGTGCGCGTGCGCATCACCAGCTCCACCAGTGCCACCCTGATAGGGCAGGCGGTGGAATGAAAACCGGCAAAACTCGGGTGTGTGCGCACACATCTGATTGATTTACGTCAAAAGAAGCTGATATTTTCTACAAAAACACTCAGAAAAGCATTGCTGTTCGCGAAAACAGCCGTACCTTTGCACCGTCAAAAGACAACAAGGCAGTCTTGGCGTAGACAAAGGCCGGAAGTCTGGCGACACAAAAACATTGCAAAAGTTAATATGATTGTTTTAGGTTAGTAGAATATAGTTTTAGGTTTTTAGTTATTGGTAATTAGATTGCTTCAATAGAGTTTAGTTTTGGTAAAAACAGATTGTAAGTCATGGATAACACAGCAGGAGCAAGCGGCTCCTTACTTTTGAGACAAAACATTTTCAATAATGCAGGACAGCCCCGAGAAGTGATTCTGGGGGCTGTCATTTTTTTCACCGCTATCGTTCTGCCGACCGACAATAGGGCTGATAGCAGCATCTCTTGCCGACTATCGCGCACCCGCCCATCAGTCATAGTATTCTATCTTCAGTGTCTCGCTCACGTTGACATCGGGGTAGAAGCTGTCGCCGTGTTTGT
>JAFLSH010000113.1 GCA_022511055.1 Prevotella sp.
GTGAGTTTTGCCCGAAACTCACGGAGTAATTTTTCTAAAGTGCCGCTTTTTTCCCGAAACTCATGGAGTTTTTGGGTGAAAAGTGGCGAGTTTTTCCGCCAAAACAGGGAGTATTTTCTGATTACTTGCGCTGCGCACTTGTGTCGCTTGGTTGGCGGGGGATGGGCGTTTCCCCCGACTGGGCGCTCTGCGCCCGACCGGCATTACTTGGGCTGTTCGGCCTCCAGGCGGTCTACGGCGCCGGTGGTGGGGTTGAGCCAGAGGTGGGTGGTGTAGTGCTTGTTGAACAGCTCGCCGCTGAGCAGCTCAACGTTGCCGAACTGTGCGCAGGGGAACTCGTTGGTTGCCACCTGCTCGGTGCCGCTGAGTATGGTGCTGCGCATCTTGGCGGGCACGTTGACGAATATGCCGCCCTCTTTCTTCTTCTTGTCGTTGGTCGCGGCCGGTGTGGGTACGCCGCCGAGGTTTTCGACTGTAATGTAATAGGGTGTTCCGGCCAGGTCGTCTTCGTCGAGCATTCCCAGGCGCGTAGAGAAGCGGAACAGCAGGCGCGGCGCGAAGGCGCTGACGGGGGTGACGGTGAAGGTGGTCTCCGTGGTGTCGCAGACGTTGGTGCCGGCGAAGAGGCTGGTCAGTGCCTGGTCTTGCTCGTCGAGCTGCGCCAGCATGAGCTTCATCTGGGCACCGTCTTGGGGCATGAAGTCGGCCTGCCCCTTGATGAGCTGGCTGCGGCTGTCGCGCAGGTCGTAGATTTCCTGTGCCGTCAGCTCGGCCATCTTGGCTGTGCTGCCTGCGGCCAGTATCTCTTCGTTCATGAACTGGCGGGGATTCGTGGCGGCGGGGCGTGGCGCGGCCTTGAAGGGCTTGGCGAGCTGCGGCTGTCGCGGCTCGCCGTTGATGGCCAGCAGCACGCCCTCGGGCGATAGCGCCACGTTGGCGGCCACGGTCTTGGCGTTGAACTTCACGGCGTAGGCTTTCTGCTGGTCGGGCACGCCGATGGCTTCCTGGCGCACGTTGATGACACGGTAGGAGACTTGCGGCTCGGTGGCAACGTGGTTGAGCCTGAGATAGCGCTGGGCGTAGGGGGCAAAGTCGCCGGGCGTGTAGGTGGTCTTCTCTATCTGCACGGTGACGCGGATGGCTGTCTTGGGCAGAAAGTAGATGGCGCCCTCGGTGGTTACTCCCGGCTGGTAGGCGGTGGTCTCGGTCTGTGCCAGTGTGGTGGCGGCCAGAAGGCTGGCGGCAGTCAGTGTAAGTGCAAGTCGTTTCATATTCTTTGGTTGTTTGCTTGTTTGTTCTTCAGTTCCTTGAATGCGTGTGGCAGATGGTCGATAATGTCGCTGGCTATCAGGCTTTCCTCGCCCAGCTGCCGTGCGGCCAGGTCGCCGGCCAGTCCGTGCAGGTACATGCCCACGGTGGCGGCTTCGCGCTGGCCGTAGCCCTGTGCCAGCAGGCCGGTGATGATGCCCGTCAGCACGTCGCCGCTGCCGGCGGTGGCCATGCCGGCGTTGCCGGTGGTGTTGAACACCACGTGGCCGTCGGGCAGGCAGAGTGCGGAGTGGTGTCCTTTCAGTATGACATAGGCGCTCAGCCGCTCGGCCAGCTCGCGGGCCTTGGTCAGCCGCTCGAAGCTGTCGTGGCACTGGCCTTCCATGCGCTCCAGTTCCTTGGGGTGGGGGGTGAGTATGATGCCCTTGGGCAGCTGCTGCACCCAGGCGCGGTGGCTGGCTAAGATGTTCAGCGCGTCGGCATCGCAGACCACGGGGCAGGTGGCGCGGCGCAGCTGCGTGATGAACGTGATGGCCGTCTGCTCGCTGGTGCCGAGCCCCGGGCCGATGCCCAGTGCCTGGAAGCCCTCGGTGTCAACGGCCTCGCTGATGACCGTCTCCTCGCGGTCGGTCTGCAGCACGGCCTCGGGTACGGCCGTCTGCAGCACGACCATGTTCTTGCGTGGCGTGTGGACCGTGGCCTTGCCGGCGCCGCTTCTGAGGCAGGCTCTCGTGGCCAGTATGGCTGCGCCGGCCATGCCGTAGCTGCCGGCCACAATGAGTGCGTTGCCCATGGTGCCCTTGTGGGCGAAGGGGTCGCGCGGTCTTAGCAGCGGCTGCACGTCGGCCGCCTCGAGCATGGTGTAGTTGGAGTCGATTTTGGCCATGCCCTCTTGGCTCAGTCCGATGTCCAGCACCTGCAGCTGGCCGATAAAGACCTGATTCTCAGGGAACAGCATGGCCAGCTTGCGGTTTTGCAGGGTGAGGGTCAGGTCGGCGCGGATGATATTGGCGAGTATGTTGTAGGTGTTGTCTTCGGTCATGAGCCCCGAAGGCATGTCGATGCTGACCACCTCGGCCGGCGAGGCGTTGATGTATTTCACCAGCGAAGCAAAGCCGCCCGCCAGCGGCTTGTTCAGGCCGGAGCCGAAGAGCCCGTCGACTATGAGCATGCCCTGCTCGAGCTGGGGCGGGTCAAACGTCTGTGTCACCTCGGTGAACTGCTTCGGCTTCTTGTCCAGCAGCCGGCGCTTGTTGGCATCGCAGTCGGCGGAGAGGTGGCCCTTGGTGTTGAAGAGAAACGTCTGCACCTGGTAGCCGGCACTCATGAGCAGGCGGCTGACCGCCAGGGCATCGCCGCCGTTGTTGCCCGGCCCGGCAAACACCACTACGGGCACGCTGGTCGGCCAGCGGCGCGTGATGGCCCGCGTGATGGCCTGGGCTGCCCGCTCCATCAGGTCTATCGACTTGATGGGCTCATGCTCGATGGTGTAGTTGTCCAGTTCGCGTATCTGAGCGCTCGTGAATATCTTCATATTGCCTGCAAAAATACGAAAAATATGCTAATCTATGGCCGAGTTTGGCAGATTTTTCGTAATTTTGCAGAAAAATTTTATCTTTTCCAGGCATGAGCGTTATAAAAATCAAGGACAAGAGCTTCTGTGTGTCCATCCCTGAGGCGGACATCAGGCAGCGCGTGAAAGCCGTTGCAGGGCAAATCAGCAAGGATATGGCCGGCAAGAATCCGCTGTTCCTCGGTGTGCTTAACGGGGCGTTTGTCTTTGCGGCCGACCTGATGCGCGAGATGACCATTCCCTGCGAAATCTCGTTTGTGAAGCTGGCTTCCTATCAGGGCACTACCTCTACGGGCAAGGTCACGGAAGTGCTGGGCATCAATGAAGACCTGACCGGGCGCACGGTCATTATCGTAGAAGACATTGTGGAGAGCGGCCGCACCATGCGGCAGATGATAGAGGCATTGGGCACCCGCAGGCCCGCCTCGGTACACATCTGCACGCTGTTCTTCAAGCCTGACAAGCTGCGGGAAGAGCTGAGCCTTGACTACGTGGCGTTCCGCATTCCTGATGACTTCATTGTGGGCTACGGGCTCGACTATGACCAGCAGGGGCGTGGGCTGAAAGATATTTACACCATAGCAGAAGAGAAATAATACATGATAAAAACTAAATGAAGATGAAGAATATCGTAATATTCGGCGCTCCGGGCTCGGGCAAGGGTACGCAGAGCGACAAACTGATTGAGAAGTACGGCCTTAACCACATTTCCACGGGCGATGTGCTGCGTGGTGAAATCAAGAAGGGCACGGAACTGGGCAAGACCGCCCAGCAGTATATTGACAACGGCCAGCTGATACCTGACGAGCTGATGGTCAGCATTCTGGCTTCGGTCTATGACTCATTCGGAAAGGACCACAAGGGGGTCATCTTCGATGGTTTCCCCCGCACCATTCCGCAGGCCGAGGCGCTGAAGCAGATGCTCGATGAGCGCGGCGACAAGGTGGCGGCCATGATTGAGCTTGATGTGCCTGAAGACGAGCTGATGAAGCGCCTTATCCTGCGCGGCCAGCAGAGCGGGCGCGCCGATGACAATGAGGAGACCATCAAGAAGCGCCTGGTGGTCTATCACTCCCAGACCCGGCCGCTCATTGAGTGGTACGGCGGGGAGGGTATCCACCACCACATTGACGGTCTGGGCGAACTCGACAGGATTTTTGCGGATATCTGCAGGGTTGTTGATGCAGTGTAAGCCTTTGGCCCTGCGAACTCTGCGAGTAGCACGGAGCGGGCCGCGTGCGGCAACCGGCCCGTGCAGTTTTTGATTGATGATTGAGAGCTATGGAGAGCAATTTTGTAGACTACGTTAAGATATTGTGCCGCTCGGGCAAGGGCGGCAGGGGCTCTATGCACCTGCGCCATGTGAAGTACAACCCCAACGGCGGGCCAGACGGCGGCGATGGCGGCAAGGGCGGCAGCGTGATACTGCGCGGCAACCATAACTACTGGACTTTGCTGCACCTGAAGTATGAACGCCACGTTTTTGCCGAACACGGCGGGAACGGCGGGCGCGATAAGTGCCACGGCACCGATGGTAAGGATGTCTATATTGATGTGCCATGCGGCACGGTGGTCTACAACGCGGAGACCGGCAAGTATGTCTGTGATGTAACCTATGATGGTCAGGAGATAGTCTTGCTGAAGGGCGGCCGCGGCGGGCTGGGCAATTTCCAGTTCCGCTCGGCCACGAACCAGGCGCCGCGCTACGCCCAGCCCGGCGAGCCGATGCAGGAGATGACCGTGATTCTGGAGCTGAAGCTGCTGGCCGATGTCGGTCTGGTGGGCTTCCCCAATGCCGGAAAGTCCACGCTGGTGTCGGCACTGAGCAATGCCCGCCCGAAGATAGCCAACTATCCGTTCACCACCATGGAGCCCTCGTTGGGCATTGTGGGCTACCGCGACCAGAAGTCGTTTGTCATGGCCGATATTCCCGGCATCATCGAGGGAGCGGCCGAAGGCCGCGGGCTGGGGCTGCGCTTTCTGCGCCACATTGAGCGCAACTCGCTGCTGCTGTTCATGGTGCCCGGCGACACGGATGACATTAAGCGGGAATATGAGGTGCTGCTCAACGAGCTGCGCAAGTTCAATCCCGAACTGCTTGACAAGCACCGCGTGCTGGCCGTTACCAAGTGCGACTTGCTTGATGAGGAACTCATAGACATGCTTCGCGAGACCCTGCCAGACGATGTGCCCGTGGTCTTCATATCAGCCGTGACCGGCTATGCCCTCGACACGCTGAAGGATGTGCTTTGGGCCGAGCTGAATGCCGAGAGCAACAAGCTGGCGGCCATTATCACCACCGAGAGCATAGCCCACCGCGACAAGGATATGAGCCGCTTTGCCGAGGAGATGGCCGATGAGGGCGAAGACGAGGCCATTGAGTATCTGGATGAAGAAGATATAGAGGAACTCGATGACTACGAGATAGAAGATGTCGACCCCTGAACTGACATACCATCAGCTGGCCGCCGGCGTTACCGCTTTCAGCACCACGCGCCGCGGCGGCGTGAGCCAGGGCAGCCATGGCTCGCTGAATGTCAATGCCTACTGTGGCGATGAGCCTGCGAGCGTGGCGCAAAACCGCCGCTTGCTGAGCGAGGCTTTGGGACTTTCCGGCCCGGAGCGCCTTGTCATGCCCCACCAGGTGCATGGCACGGCGGTCAGGCACGTAGATGCTGGCTTCTTGGCGCTTCCCGCCGACCGGCAGGCGGCGCTGCTGGAAGGTGTCGATGCGCTGATGACCCGCGAGGCTGAGGTCTGCATCGGCGTGTCAACGGCCGACTGCATACCAGTCTTGGTCTATGACCCTGTGCAGCGGGCGGCCTGTGCCATACATGCCGGCTGGCGCGGCACGGTGGCCCGCATAGCCGTGGCGGCAGTCCGCGAGATGGCACAGGCGTTTGGCAGCCGCCCCGCCGACCTGAAGGCGGTCATTGGGCCGGGCATCTCGCTGCGGAACTTCGAGGTGGGCCAGGAGGTGTACGACCAGTTTGCGCAGGCGGGCTTCGACATGGCGGCCATAGCCTGCCGCCAGCAGAAATGGCACATTGACCTGCCGCTGTGCAACCGCATGCAGCTCGAGGCATGCGGCGTGGGCGGGGCGAATATCCTGTCGTGCGGCATCTGCACCTACGACAGTGTCTCCGATTACTTCTCTGCCCGCCGGCTCGGCATTGATTCCGGGCGCATCTTTTCGGGCATTGTCATTCACCATCCGTAAGTGTTTCGGATTACTCCTGTCTTTAACCGTTCAAACGCCGGCCTATGCAGTTCAGACTCCCCGTTCTTTCCCTCACGCTCCTGTTGGCGCTTGCCGTGCAGGCCAAGGATGAGTTCACGCCCCTTGAGCGGCAGAGCATCAGTGTCGAGACACCCGGCCTGTTTGCGCGCAGCGACTCCTTTACCATTGACTTCAACTACCTGAAGCCCGAGCAGTTCTGCTTTCCGCTGCCCGTTGGCAAGGCTGTGCCGGGCAAGGACTATAACATAGAAATCACCTCGACCAAGGGCGATGCCGTGAAGGCCATGTTCGATGGCACGGTGCGCCTGTCGAGAAACAATCCGCCATTCGGCAATGTCATTGTGGTGCGCCATGCCAACGGCCTCGAGACGGTCTATGGGCGTAACGCCCAGAACATGGTGAAAGTGGGCGACCACGTGAAGGCGGGGCAGACCATTGCCATTATCGGCGGCGAGGGCGACCGCTGCTATTGCGAGTTTGCCATGATGGTGAACGGGCGGCGCATTAATCCTGAAATCCTGATTGGCCTGAAGACCCACCGCCTGCTGCGCCAGACGGTGATGTGCAAGCGCCAGGGCTTTGGCATCAGCGTGTCTGTGGTTGAGCCTGACCCGTGGGCCGATGCCAGCCTTGCAAACAAGCAGGGCGGCAAGGGCCTGGAAGCCAGCGACCCCTTCGGCGGCGGCACGAAGTTCGTGCTGAACCTGGCCAACGTGGCCCGCGAGGACTGGTGCTACCCCCTGCCCGGTGCCAAGGTCATCAGCCCCTACGGCCAGCGCAGCGGCCGCCGACACACCGGGGTCGACCTGAAGACCAAGCCCAACGATGACATCTTGGCTGCCTTCGATGGGGTGGTAACCATGTCTCAGGTCTACAGCGGCTACGGCAACTGCGTGGTGCTGCGCCATGCCAACGGACTGGAGACCCTGTACAGCCACAACTCAAAGAACTTGGTGAAGGTGGGCGACCATGTCAGGGTGGGGCAGCGCATTGCCCTGACCGGCCGCACGGGGCGCGCCTCGACCGAGCATCTGCACTTTGAAGTGCGCGTGGGCGGCCGGCCCTATAACCCCAACCTGATTTTCGACCACGTGGGGCAGCGGCTGAAGACCGACCGCGTTACCTTTACCAAGGGAGGGCAGGCTACCGTGGCGGGCAGCGCCGCGGCTGCCAAAAAGAAACCGGCGCGGAAGTGAAAACAATGGCGGAAAATCAGGTTTTCATTGCTTGCTTTTGTTTACTATTTACATTATTACGAAAAATTTCAGAAATATTTAGAATTAAATAGGGGTATATTCGGAAAAATTAATTAATTTTGCACCCAGAATATTAAACAAGCGGCTTTCGGGCCAAATCATTAACAATTAATTATTTGAATTATGCAGAAAAGATTGCTTTTTCTGGTTGTCACGCTGTTAACGCTCTCGTTGACGGCCGTGGCACAGGTAACAACTTCTGGTATTAACGGTAGGGTGAGCGCCGACAATGACAATGTCATTGGTGCAACCGTTACGGCTAAGCACGTGCCTTCAGGCTCTGTCTACCGTGCCGTTACCAATGTCAATGGCCGCTATACCATTACGGGTATGCGCGCAGGTGGCCCTTACGAAGTAGAAGTATCTTATGTCGGCTATCAGCCTAAGAAGTTCACTGGCATTCAGCTGGCTCTTGGCCAGAACATTGTGCTGGATGCCCGCCTCAATGAAGGAACAGAAGTGCTGCGTGGTATCGAAGTGCTTGCCTCGGCTCGCAATACGATGCGTTCCGACCGCGCCGGTGCGGTTACAAACCTGACCATGGAGGAAATCGCAGCCGTGCCGACCGTTGGCCGCAGCATGACCGATATTGTCAAGATGACCCCGCAGAGTAGCTCTGCCAGCGGCTTGGCCATTGGTGGTGGTAACTACCGCCAGTCAAACATTACGGTCGATGGTGCTTCTTTCAACAATGTGTTTGGTATGAACAGCACTCCGCTGCCTGGTGGCGGTACGCCAATTTCGCTGGATGCCATTGAGCAGATGACAGTTTCTATCACGCCGTACGATGTTCGCCAGAGCGGTTTCATTGGCGGTGGTGTGAATGCCGTGACCAAGAGCGGTACGAATGAGTTCAAGGGAAGTGTATATACCTACCTGACCAGCACCAGCTTGAAGGGTAGCCGCGTACAGACCACGAATCTGCCTGTCAGCGATGGCCATAACAACACTTACGGTGTGTCATTGGGTGGCCCAATCATCAAGGATAAGCTCTTCTTCTTTGTCAACGGAGAAAAGGAAGACAATTCGCCGACACCTTTGACAGCCCGTGCCGGTAACGGCAAAGAGCCGTGGACAGCAGTCAACCGCCGCCCGCAGTTGTCAGAACTTCAGGGTCTGTCAGACTATATGAAGAACACCTACGGTCTGACCACCGGCCCTTGGCAGGACTACAATCTGGAGGCTCCGGCCTATCGTATCCTGGCTCGCGTAGACTGGAACATTACCGATGACCATAAGTTCAACGTGCGTTTCACAAAGTCTAATCGTAAGAGTGCAAGCTCTGCTTCAAGTTCTCGCTCTATTGGCTCTGACCGCTCGAACATGATTTATTCAAGTTCTGAAACAGAATCCGCAACGGGTAACAGAAATACCCATGGTAGCGGTAGCTATTATAACATGAGTTCTTTGTCGAGCTGCTATTATGCGGAGACACGTTTTACCTCTATTGCTGCTGAATTGAACAGCAAGTTCGGTAAGCTCAACAACACGCTTCGTGCTACCTATTCTCTCCAAGACCAGCCCCGTTCTACGGAGTACAACGATGCAGCCCCTGTGGTGGAGATTGTTATGGCTGACGGCCAAGGCAACTATCCTTCTTGGGCTCTGACTGGCGATGTCTTTACCTATGGTAACCTGGTGCAAACCAAGAACACCGTGGTGACTGACGAAGTGAACATTACCCTTGGCAAGCACAACCTGTTTGGTGGTGTGCAGTTTGAGCATACCTATGCTGCCAATGGTTACGCACAGGCCGCAGCTGGCTACTATGTGTTTGAGGCTACACCTGAACAGGTGAGCGCAGGCCGTTGGAACGAAGTGTTCAGCCAGGCTCGTTTCTTTGGTATGACCTACGGTAACAACGAGGCTCACAGCATGTTTACTTCAACAATGGATACCAATCTGTGGTCACTCTATTTGCAGGACAACATCAGCCTGACTGATAACTTCCGTCTTTCTGCCGGTGTCCGTTTCGAGTTGCCTAACTATCCAAGTCTGTCTGACAACTTCAACCAAGCATTCTATGATATCAAGTTTGGTGACCGCCA
>JAFLSH010000114.1 GCA_022511055.1 Prevotella sp.
CACGGAGTAATTTTCCTAAAGTGGCGCTTTTTGTCGCTAAAGTGCCGAGTTTTTTTGATTCATGAAGGCGGGGGTATTTTCAGGGCAAGAAGTGGAATCCTAAAGTGTAGAAAATAACATGAATTTAGTTAAAATCATGTATAGTCAGGGGGCGGAGAAAGACTACTATACATACCTTAACATACTGAAATACAGTTAGATATTCAGAAAAATGTATAGTTGGGCTGTTTTTTTAAAAAATTGGGTGATTACGTACAATTTTGACCCCAAAGGGGGATTTCAGGATTTAAGGGATGCTCGACTTGTGTTTATATTCCAATGGCGTGTGCCCTGTCAGCCGCTTGAAGTATTTGCAGAAGAAAGCGGGGTTAGAGAAGTGCATCTCTTCGGCTATCTGGGCGACAGACTTGTCGGAATGGCGCAACTCTGCCATGGCACGGGTGATGATGGCGCGGTCTATCCAGTCTTTTGCCGTCGTGCCGCTTGCCTGACGAATGACCGTGCCTAAATAGCGCTGGGTCAGGCACATCTTTTCTGCATAGAATCCAAGCTGATGTTCCCGTTGACTGTGTTGGTTGACGAGATAGATGAAACGGTCGAAGATGGTCTGTTCCCTGGACTGCATAGCCTGCAGGCTGTCAGTGTGCAGACAATAGAGGCTGTTGTAATGGTGCATCTGTGCGGCAATGAGGCTGCTGACGGTCTGGGTATTATAATTTGGCTGATGGACAATGTGCCACAACGTGTCTATGATATGGCGCGCTATGGCTATATCGGCCTCAGAGGCTGACAGCTGGAAGTCGCGCATCTGGCCGTTGAAGGCCACGGGCATCTGACCAGGCGCAAACGGCATGGAGAAATTGGCGGAAAGAGCGATGCCGTAGAACTCAAGGTCATGGCTGAAGCTGACGGGGTTTATGATGGTGCCCGGGCCGATGAAAACAAGCATGCCCGCCGACAGCTGCTTGTCAACAAGGTTGATGTTCACCTTCATTTCTCCCCTGACAATTACTCCCAGGCGGTAGTCGTTGATGGTAAAGGGCGGGCGCTGCTGGACAATCAGGCGGAAGAGGGTAGGGTCGCCGCCACGTGCCACCATGAGATTGCGGTCGATGTATAGGCTCTTGCGTATCTGTTGCAGGTGCGGCTCGAGAATGTCGCGCATACGCGAGATGTTCATCAGTTTGGGTTGTTTCTCCATGTTTGTTTTGTCTCTGTTTCGGATGCAAAGATAATAAAAATACGCATAACTACGTTCTATTTGTTTTGTTTTCGTACAAAAAGAACATTATTGCAGTCGGTTGGATAAGAAAACTATAAAGAAATTACCGTAACTTTGCACCCAGAAACCAATAACAGGAGTTACCACAATGGACAGAAGATTAGTTTGTATGGCGGTTGCTGCTTTCTGCGCCTCGCTTGTTTCCGTGAAGGCGCAGACGCTCGAAGCCTGCCAGGAGGCGGCGGAGCGCAATTATCCGCTGATTCGGCAATATGGGTTGATTGAGCAGACAACAGGCTTGACTGTTGCCAACATCGGCAAGGGATGGCTGCCTCAGATTTCCGCAACGGCGCAGGCAACCTATCAGAGCGATGTGCCGGCATGGCCTGAGCAGTTGCAGGCAAATATGCAGCAATTGGGTTTCGGGCTTGAGGGGCTGAAGAAAGACCAGTACAAAGTGGGCATTGACGTGCAGCAGACATTGTTTGACGGCGGCGCCATCAAGAGCCAGAAGGAGATGGCCCGGCGGCAAGGCGACGTGCAGGCGGCTCAGAACGATGTCAGCATATACAATGTGCGCAGGCGTGTCAATGACATGTTTTTCGGACTGCTGCTGCTTGACCAGCAGATAGAGCTAAACCAGAGCCTGCAGCAGCTGCTCAGTGCCAACGAGCAGAAGCTCGGCTCGATGGTAAGGAACGGCACTGCCGCGGAGAGCGACTTTCAGACGGTGAAGGCAGAACGACTTGGCGCCGTGCAGCAGATGACGGCGCTTCAGTCGCAGCGGCAGTCGTTGGCGAGAATCCTGTCTGCATTTTGCGGCATAGCGGTAGAAGCCCCAGTGCGCCCCACTGCCGAGGCCGGCCTGGCGGCGTTGCCTGCCGGTCAGCGGCCTGAGCTAAAGGCCATTGATGCCCAGCTGCGCCTGACCGATGCACAGGAGAAAGCCCTTGATGCAGCCCTGATGCCAAAGATTGGGCTGTTTGCCCAGGGCTACTATGGCTACCCGGGCATGAACATGTTTGAGGACATGATGAGACACCGATGGACACTGAACGGCCTCGTTGGCGCCCGGCTGACTTGGAACATTGGGGCTCTGTACACCCGCAAAGGCGACAAGAGCAGGCTGAACGTACAGCGCTCTGCATTCAACGTGCAGCGCGATGTGTTTCTGTTCAACAACAACCTTGAGCAGATGCAGCAAACTGAGAATATTGAGCGCTACCGGCGGCTGATGGCAGAAGATGACGAGATTATCGCCCTGCGGAGTTCGGTCCGCAAGGCTGCGGAGTCAAAGCTGGCACACGGCATCATTGATGCGAATGACCTTGTGCGCGAAATCAATGCGGAGAGTGCCGCCAAGGTGCAGCAATCGGTACACGAAATCGAGATGCTGAAGGAGATTTATGAGCTGAACTACACGTTAAACACTAAATAAAGAGGAGTACGCAACATGAAACGGATTAGTTTTTCATTTCTTCATTTTTCTATTCTTTCATTCTCGCTCATGGCCTGTGGCGACAAGGGAAGCGAGTTTGATGCGACAGGAACGTTTGAGGCTACCGAAATCACTGTTTCTGCCGAACAGACCGGCGCACTGATGCAGCTTGTGGTAAACGAAGGCGACGAGATAGCGAAAGGCAAGGAAGTGGGTCTCATAGACACTACCCAGCTCTGGCTGAAGATTCAGCAGGCAAATGCCATGAAGGAGGTCTACCGCAGCCAGAAGCCTGACGTGGAGGCGCAGATAGCTGCTACCAGGCAGCAGCTGGCTAAGGCCCGACAGGAACAGCAGCGCTTTCAGGAGTTGGTTGACGACGGTGCTGCCCCAAGCAAGTCGCTCGACGATGCCAAAAGTCAGGTATTGGTGTTGCAGCGGCAGCTTGATGCCCAGATATCAACGTTAGGCACTACCACCAGTTCGCTCGACAAGCAAGTGGCGGCGGCCGACGTGCAGATTAGTCAGCTCTGCGACCAGCTTCAGAAGTGCCACATTGTTGCGCCTGCGGAGGGAACCGTACTGGAAAAGTATGTGGAACAGGGCGAGTTTGTGTCAGCCGGCAAGCCGCTGTTCAAAATTGCCGACACCAAGCACATGTCTATTCGTGCCTATGTCACCTCGGCTCAGCTGAAGGATATTAAGATGGGGCAGGCCGTGAAGGTCTATGCCGACTACGGCGAGGAACAGCGGAAAGCCTACGATGGAACGGTCTCATGGATTAGCAGCCGCTCAGAGTTCACCCCAAAGACCATTCTGACTGACGACGAGCGGGGCGAGCTGGTCTATGCGGTGAAAATAGCCGTAAAGAACGATGGCTACATCAAGATAGGCATGTACGGCGAAGTCAAATTTTAAGGCAAACGCGAATCAGCATGAACGCAATAGAGGTAAACGGAGTCAGCAAGAGCTACGGGAACGTAAAGGCACTTGACCATGTGTCGTTCAGCGTGGGCAAGGGCGAGGTGTTCGGCCTCATCGGGCCTGACGGGGCCGGCAAGACAACGATGTACCGCATTCTCTGCACCCTGTTATTGCCCGACAAAGGCGCTGCGACGGTCGATGGCTTCGATGTGGTCAGTCAGCTGGACAGCATTCGCAGCCGCGTGGGCTACATGCCGGGAAAATTCTCACTCTATCAGGACTTGACGGTAGAGGAAAACCTGAAGTTCTTTGCCACCATGTTCGGCACGACCATTGACGAGGGCTATGACTCCATTAAGGCCATCTATTCGCAGATAGAACGCTTTCGCCACCGAAAGGCTGGCGCATTGTCTGGCGGCATGAAGCAGAAATTGGCGCTCAGCTGCGCACTGGTCCACAGCCCCAGCGTATTGTTCCTTGACGAGCCGACGACGGGCGTAGACCCGGTCAGCCGAAAGGAGTTCTGGCAGATACTCGACACGCTGAAAGAGCGCGGCATCACCATTGTTGCCTCTACGCCCTATCTTGACGAGGTCAGGCGGTGCGAGCGGGTGGCCTTTCTGAGCGAGGGCACGGTGCAGGGCATTGACACGCCGGAAGCTATCCTCGACCGCTTTGCCAGCATCTTCAATCCACCGCCTATCACGCCTGTGGCAGTGGCGGCACAGTCGGCAGAGCCAATCATTGAGGTGGAGCATCTTGTGAAAGCCTTCGGTACGTTCCGTGCCGTTGACGACATATCCTTCACTGTCAGGCGTGGCGAGATTTTCGGGTTTCTTGGAGCTAACGGGGCCGGAAAGACCACGGCCATGCACATGCTGACAGGACTGAATCAGCCCACCAGCGGAACGGGGCGCGTGGCCGGCTTCGACATACGCACGGAGTACGAGCAAATCAAGAAGCATATCGGCTACATGTCGCAGCGCTTCTCGCTCTACGAAGACCTGACTGTCAGCGAGAATATCCGCCTCTTTGCCGGCATCTATGGCATGAAGGACAAGGCTATCAAGGCCAAGACAGACCAGCTGCTGAAAACGCTCAGTTTCGAGACTCACCGCAACGACCTGGTGCGCAGCCTGCCGCTCGGCTGGAAGCAGAAGCTCGCCTTCTCCGTTGCCATTTTCCACGAGCCGAGCATAGTCTTTCTTGACGAGCCGACGGGTGGGGTAGACCCTGCCACTCGCCGCCAGTTCTGGGAGCTGATTTACGATGCTGCCCACCGGGGCATCACTGTCTTTGTGACCACTCACTACATGGACGAAGCCGACTATTGCGACCGCATCTCTATCATGGTAGACGGGAAAATCAGCGCCATCGGCACGCCTGCCGACCTGAAGCGGCAGTTCAATCAGCCCGACATGGACCACGTATTCACCCATCTGGCACGGCAGGCCAAGCGCGGTGAATAAAAACATTCATGTTTGCTGACAAGAGTTTGGTGTTTAGATGTTTATATATAAAGTAAAAGCAAGATATGAAGAACAAGACTGACAGAAAAATCCCTTCCAGGCGGGGCTTGTGTGAGCCTTTTCTTTCTTTGGTTGCCAAGGAGACCAAGCACATTCTGCGCGACAAGCGCACCATGCTCATTCTCTTCGGCATGCCCATTGTGCTGATGCTGTTGTTTGGCTTCGCCATTACCAACGATGTGAAGAATGTGCGCACGGTTATTGTCACTTCACAGTTAGACAACCAAGTGCAGCAGGCAGTCCAGCGGCTTGCCGCCTCAGACTATTTTGACCTGACGGCCACGGTCAGCAGCCCCGCTGAGGCGAAACGGCTTATTCGCAGCCAGAAGGCCGACCTGGCCGTTGTCTTTGCCAAAGATTTTGCTGCGAAGCACCGTGGTGCGCAGTTCATAGTCGATGCTTCCGACCCCAACATGGCGCAGCAGTGGCTCACATACGCCCAGGCCGTTGTCGGCTCGGGCTTGCCAAACGGTGCTGCTGCCGCGGTCAACGTGAAACTGCTCTATAACCCGCAGATGAAATCGGCCTACAACTTCGTGCCAGCCATTATGGGTATGCTGCTGATGCTCATCTGCGCCATGATGACCTCTATCTCCATTGTTCGCGAAAAAGAGAAAGGCACCATGGAGGTGCTGTTAGTGTCGCCGGTCAAGCCGCTGATGGTCATTGTTGCCAAAACGATTCCCTACTTGGTGCTGGCCTTTGCCATACTCACTGCCATTCTGCTCATGGGGCGTTTTGTGCTTGACGTACCGTTGGCCGGCTCGATATTCTGGATAGTGACAGTCAGCATTGTCTATATTGTGCTGGCCTTGTCGTTGGGGCTGCTCATTTCCAATGTCGCCCAAAGCCAGCTCATGGCTCTGCTGATGTCGGCCATGGTTTTGCTGATGCCTATTGTCATGTTGTCAGGCATGCTCTTTCCCATAGAGTCCATGCCGAAGGTCTTGCAGTGGATTTCTGCTGTCATACCGCCACGATACTACATCGAGGCCATGCGCAAGCTGATGATTATGGGCGTGGGCATTGGTGAAGTGGCGCGCGAGGTGGGCATTCTCTCGCTGATGACCGTGGTGCTGCTGACGGTCTCGCTGGCTAAATTCAAAATCCGCATGGAGTAAAAAACGTAAATCCGCAGTTCGCCATGATAAAATATCTCATACAGAAGGAATTCCTACAGATACGCCGCAATGCGTTTCTGCCAAGACTGATTATTGTCTTCCCCATAGTCATCATGTGTGTCATGCCGTGGGTGATGAATCAGGAGGTGAGAAACATCCGCGTGGAGGTGGTGGACAACGACCGTTCAACCCTTTCGCAGCAGCTTGTTCACCGCATTGAGGCTTCACGCTATTTCATCTTCAACGGGCAGAAGCCCACCTACGAGGCGGCGCTGAAGGCTGTGGAGACGAGCAAGGCCGACATAGTCTTGGTTATTCCCCAAGACTACAGCCGCAACCTGAGTTTGCACCGCCCTGCTTCGGTGCTGATAGCCGCCAATGCCGTGAACGGCACCAAAGGGGCCATGGGCAGTAACTATCTGAGCCAGATTGTCGGCGAGGAGCTGAGTGTGCGGGCAGAAATGCTGCCCAGCGAGGCTCGGCTTTCTGGTGCTGCAGCCCCCTTTAGTTCCGCTTTCCATTCCCTGTTGCTCTATAATCCTCACCAGAACTACAAGGTGTTCATGATTCCCGCCCTGTTTGCCATTGTAATGATGCTGATGTGCGGCTTTCTGCCGGCCCTGAACATTGTTGGCGAGAAAGAAACGGGCACTATCGAGCAGATTAACGTAACGCCGGTCACCAAAGGGGCATTCATTCTGGCCAAGCTGATACCCTATTGGCTCATAGCCCTTTTTGTCATTACCGCATGCCTGCTACTCTCGTGGCTGGTCTACGGCATCACCTGCCAGGGGCCTTTGTGGCTTGTCTATCTGTTAGCCATGCTGCTGGCGCTGTTTTTCTCATCGTTAGGGCTGATGATTTCCAATTATAGCGACACACTGCAGCAGGCCATTTTCGTCATGTGGTTTTTTGTGGTCTGCCTGTTGCTGCTCAGCGGTCTCTTCACCCCAGTCCGCTCAATGCCTTCGTGGGCTTATCTGACCACCTATGTCAATCCGATGCACTATTTCATTGATGCTATCCGCACGGTCTTTGTCCGTGGCGGCGGACTTCACGACATTGCCCACCAGCTGCTTGCCCTTCTCGGCCTTTCGGCAGCGATGGGAGGCTGGGCTGTTGCGAGCTACAAGAAAAACAACTGACGACGGCCGCCTTTCTGCCCCTCACTCCGAGGGGGCTTCATGAAACTCACTCCGTGGGAAGGTCTACCCAAGTGTAGGTGTGGCCTGTTGCCGGAACGACTTTCTCGAGCAGGTCTTCGAGCGACAGGGCGACCGATGCCGTGTTGACACATGGGTGGCAGGCGTATCTCTTAGTGGTGGAAAGCTCCCTGTCTACAATCAGCTTCACGCGGCATTCCGTGTCATGGATTAACCCCATGGGCGATACCGCGCCGGGAGCGATATGCAGCAGTTCCATCAAGGCTTCTGATGATGCAAACGAAAGACGGGCGCAGCCCAGCTGAGCCGACAGGTACTTGGTCTTGAAAGGCTTGTCGGCCGGAATCATCAGCAGATAGAACAGGGTCTGCTGCTTGTTTGTGAGAAACAGATTTTTGAACACCGGCGCATCAATCGCCTTGCGCACTTCCTCACATTCCTCCATGGTGAAAGCGGCGGGATGGCACAGGGTGGTATATTCGACCCCTACGCGGTCAATGAAATCATATACAGCCATCTCGGCAGCTGTTCGCTTGTCGTTATCGGCCGTTGGGCGGCCGTTGTATTTGGTTATTGCTGGGTTTTCCATACGATGTTTGCGTTATTACCGCTGCAAAGATAGCAATAATATCCCGAACAGGGAACAATACAGACCGAAAATTGCCGAATAAAGCGCCAATTAGCGGTATAGACCATGAAACAAGAAAAACAAAGAGAGCCATATCATGGTCAACGATATAGCTCCCTTGTTACTAAGCGGGGGTTACCCCATGGTTTTCTACTGGCAGGGAATCTTGTCTATCCGATTCTGGTGGCGGCCGCCCTCAAAATCTGTGGCAAAATACTCATCCATGATTTTCCTTGCCATGTCTTCATCAATGAATCGCCCCGGCATGACCAGCACATTGGCATTGTTGTGCTGACGGATAAGGTGGGCGATTTCGGGAATCCAGCAGAGGCCGGCACGAATAGACTGGTGCTTGTTGAGGGTCATGTTGATGCCTTCGCCCGAGCCGCAGATGGCAATGCCGGGGAACACCTCACCCTCTTCAATCCCCTTTGCCAGCGCATGGCCAAAGTCTGAATAGTCGCACGAGTCTTCGGTATAGGTGCCGTAGTCTTTGTAGGGATAGCCCTTTTCGTCTAAATACTTTTTCACAAACTGCTTCAGTTCATAGCCGGCATGGTCTGAAGCCAATCCTATCGTCTTTATTTCCATGATAAGAAGTCTTGAAGCACGAATCTTGCCACCTTTTCATTCCAAAGAAACACGGCTGGCTGCGCCAGTGCGGCGCAAGAAGCCGTGTTTCTTGTTAGGAAGTAGTGTCAATTCGCACTATATGAGGTTATTATGCTAAGAGTTTCTTCACCTGCTCGTAAACGTTCTGCCCAGTGTAGCCGAGCTTCTCGTCGAGTACCTTGTAGGGAGCTGAGAAGCCGAAGCTCTGCAAGCCCCAGACAGTACCATCTCCGCCGACGAGCCCTTCAAGTGTGACGGGCAGACCGGCAGTCAGGCCGAACTTCTTCTTGCCGGCGGGCAGCACGCTCTCCTGATACTCCTTCGGCTGCGAGCGGAACAGACCTTCAGACGGAACGCTCACGATGCGCACCTTGATGTTGTCTTCGCGAAGCAGCTTGGCACCAGCCTCAAGTGTAGACACCTCTGAGCCGGAAGCCAACAATATGACATCATATTCGGCATCTGAGCCGGCTACGACATAAGCACCCTTGGTGGCCTGGCTGTAGTCGTTGCCCTCAGGCAGATTGTCGATGTTCTGGCGCGAGAAGATGAGCGCCGTTGGCGTTTCGGTGTTCTCCATGGCCATGCGCCAGCAGACGGTGGTCTCTTCGGCATCGGCGGGGCGCACCACCAGCATGGAGTTCTTGCCGTGGTGATTCTTCAGCTTCTCCATCAGGCGAATCTGTGCCTCTTGCTCCACGGGCTCGTGGG
>JAFLSH010000115.1 GCA_022511055.1 Prevotella sp.
TTTTTTGTACCTTTGCACCCGCAATTCAAGGGGTGCCCGCTGTTGCGGGCTGAGATGATACCCTCTACCTGATCCGGTTAATACTGGCGTAGGGATGGATAGTGGATTTTTGTATTGATACCCCCTTTATATTATTAATTTAATTAAAGGAAAGTATGAGAAAGATTTTCTTATGGGCTGCGCTGGCAGGCGCAGTGAGTGTGAGTGCGCAGGAGACGGTGGTTTACGACTCGGCGCGAGTGGAAAAGCTGCAAGAGGTGATAGTCAAGGGTGTGCGGGCGCAGAAGAATGCCCCATACGCCGTGGCTCATATCAACAAGCAGCAGCTGAACGAGTTTTCAAAGACAGGTCAGGAGCTGCCGTTCCTCTTCTCGCAGACACCGGGCGTACTGGCCTGGAGCGAGAACGGTCTGGGCACGGGTACGACTTACATGCGCATCCGCGGTGCGGGCGACTCGCGCATCAATGTCACGCTTGACGGTGTGCCCCTCAATTCGCCCGAGGACCAGTGTGTCTTCTGGGCCAACATGAACTCCTACGGCTCGCTGCTGGGCTCTGTTCAGATTCAGCGTGGCGTTGGTACTTCGACCAACGGCGATGGCGCGTTTGGCGGAACGGTTGCCCTGTCGACGGCTACCCCCCAGCAGACACCCGGCCTGGAGGTGTCGGGCAGCTATGGCTCGTATAACACCTACAACCTTGGCGGCAAGTTCTCTACGGGGCTGCTGTGGAAGCACCTTATCGTTGACGGTGCCTACCACGAGACGAACACCGACGGCTTCATCCATGGCACTGGCGGCCGCTCGGGCAGCTACTACGGCGGTCTGACTTGGCTGAGCGACAACTTCCAGATACGCTACAAGAACATCGGCAACTTCGAGAAGACCGGCCAGGCGTGGAACGGCGTGACAGCGGGCAGCAACGACTACTCGCTCATGGATGGCAACTACGATGACGGCTCGTGGGGCTACACCACGAAGACGGGCATTAAGACCTATGAGGACATGTGGAACGCCGGACTTGGCAAGTACAACTCGCTCTACGAGCAGCTGGTGACCGATGAGAACGGTCTCTTTGTGAAGGATGCCAACGGCAACTACCAGACGGCTCGCTACCAGATGGCCGACGGCTCCTACTGGGACAAGACTACCGACAACTTCTGGCAGAACCACAACATTCTGTCATTTGCCTACAACTGGGGCGAACACTGGACTACCACGGCCTCGCTGCACTACACCTACGGCTACGGCTACTACAGCGAGTTCCGCCCGGACAACAAACCCAAGAAGTTCGGCATCAGCGACCCGGCGGTCAAGAAGACCGACTTCGTGCGCAAGAAAGGTCTCCGACAGGACACTTACGGCTTTGTCTGGAATGTTAACTACAAGAACGACCGATGGGATGTCATTGCCGGCGTGTCTGAACAGGAGTTCTCCGGCAACCACTTCGGCTACGTAACCTATATCAAGGACCAGGCACTGAGCCAGCGCATACTGGCCCATGGCGACTACAAATACTACGACTCTGATGCCACGAAGTTCGATGCCAACGTGTTTGCCAAGGCTGCCTACCACATCAACGACCATTGGGATGTCTTCGCCGACCTGCAATACCGTTTCGTGCAGTATGAGACCGACGGCATTAACGATAAGTTCTACGAGGAAAGCAGCAGCTACTACAACCAGCAGCTCGACATCAACGAGAAGTACCGTTTCCTGAATCCCAAAGCCGGCTTCTCGTGGCAGTCTGGCCCTCACCGTGTCTACGGCTCCGTAGCGCTCAGCCACCGCGAGCCCGAGCGCAACAACTTCACCGACAATGGCTCCTATCCCTTCCCGAAGGCCGAGTCACTGCTCGACTTTGAGTTGGGCTACACCATCAACGGCGACTTCTGGCGGGCAGGTATCAACGCCTACTACATGAAGTACAACAACCAGTTTGTGCAGACCGGCGAATTGAGCGACATTGGCGAAAACCTGACTACCAACATCAAGGACTCCTACCGTGCCGGCATCGAGCTGCAGGCCGCCGTTGCCCCCACCTCTTGGCTGACCATCGAGGGCAATGCCGCCCTGAGCCAGAACAAGCTGAAGGACTTCACCGAGATGGCCTCTGTGAACTGGGAAGAGTCGTTCCGCCCCATCCACTACGACAATGCCACGCTGGCCTTCTCGCCCTCGGCCATTCTGAACGGCTTTGTCAACTTCCACTGGCGTGGGCTCAGCGCCGTCTGGCACACCAATTTCGTGAGCCGGCAGTATCTGGACAACACCGAGAACGAAGACCGCTCGCTGCCCAGCTACTCTGCCTCTGATGTCCGCGTGTCTTACACGCTCCGCCTGCCGCGGCTGGGCATCAAGGAGGTTGTTATCGGGCTCAACATGAACAACGTGTTCGACAAGCACTATGCCGCCAGCGGATGGGTCTACTCCAGCATTCTCGAAGACTACGGTCACCCCAACGAGAACCGCTACTACCAGATTGGCTTCATTCCCATGGCCGGCCGTACACTGATGGGCAACGTAACGCTGCGCTTCTGAGGCAACACTACTGACTGAACGGGCATGGATGCACTCAGGTTTCTCGACATTCTCGGCTTCGTGGTGGGCTTGGCCTACCTCTGGCTGGAATACAAGGCAAGCATCTGGCTATGGCTGGCAAGCGTGGTCATGCCGGCCATAGACATGGTGCTTTACTACAAGGCTGGGCTCTATGCCGACTTTGGCATGGCCATCTACTACTGTCTGGCGGCCGTCTATGGCTTCGCTGTCTGGCGCTACGGCGCCAGATGGCGGAAGCCGGGGCAGGCAGCGCCGCCGAAGAGCCAGGCTTCATGGCCCATCACCCACTTCAGGCGCTCGCTCGTGCTGCCCACGTTGGTTGTGCTGTGTGCGTTGTGGTTTCTCATCTGGTGGTTTTTGGCCGAGCATACCAACTCTACCGTTCCCATCACCGATGCGTTCACCACTGCCCTGAGCATTGTGGCTCTCTGGGCGTTGGCTCGCAAGTATGCCGAGCAGTGGCTGCTCTGGCTCGTGGTCGATGCCATCTGCTGCCTGCTCTATGTCTACAAGGGCATACCCTTCAAGGCATGCATCTACGGCATCTACACCGTCTTTGCCGTGTTTGGCTACCGTAAGTGGCTACAACTGATGGCGCAGCAGAATGCTGCGGCCGCGGAAGGCGGAAACTAAACGAGACAGACCCGGCACAAAAAGTGCCGGGTCTATTTCTCTTTCAACAGACCACTTGAATACAGTTGCCGCACCAGCATATAGCCTGCTCCGATAGCGACATACATGAGCGCCACCTGTGCCGGCGACGGGTGTAGCCCCTCTATGCTGGCGCAGGGCAGGCCGGAGAGGGCGGTCAGGGCACGATTCAGACACCCCGCAACGGCCAGCAGCAGGCTGGCAAGGGAAGGCACGACCATGACCGCCACCGCCAAATGGAGTATCACGATGACGGCAGGCACAACAATGAAGTTGGTCAGCAGAAAGTAGGTGGAAAAGCGCCCAAAGTAATAGGCTATCAGCGGAGCCACCCCCAGCTGCGCCGCACACGACACGCCGACCATCTGCCAGCACCCCCTCAGCCACCTGTGCTGCAACAGGAACTGCTGGGAGACCAGGCCGCCGAACAGCGGCATGAAAGTCAGAATAGCCAATACCGCCATGAAAGACAGCTGAAAGCCCACATCGAACAGCGCATTGGGCGTTATCATGAGCATGACGATGGCCGTGAACGCCAAGACGTTAACCGACATTTTGTCGCGGTGGCCTAACGACAGCAGGGCATAGACACTAAGCATGGTGGCCGCCCTGACGATGCTCACCGACAGCCCGGTGAGGAAGGCAAACGCCCAGATGCCCAGCACTACCGCCAGCTGCGACAGCTGCCGCCGCCGGCCGCCCGCCATCAGCGAGAACAGCGCATAGACAATGCTCAGGTGCAGTCCGCTCAGTGCCAGCACGTGCGAGGCTCCCGTCTGCGCATACACCTCCTTCAGCTCTGTCGTTAGTGCCGACTTGTCGCCTAACGTCATGGCCGCCACGACGGCATACGGGTCGGTCTCGCCTTCGGATAGCGCAAACCGTTGCAGCAGCCGCTCGCGCTGTTGCAGAAAGAAGAGCCTGGTGCGCTCCAACCGCGACACACCCCTGAGCGATACGCGCTCCGGCTGCCAGTCAGCACTTGCCACGTAGACCGTACCCGAGAATCCGTGTGTCTCCAGATAGCGCCGGTAGTCGAAACGGCCCCGCCGCCACTCGCTGTTGCGCCTTATCTGCGCCCGCACCCGCAGCCCATCGCCCACGCGCAGCGCCCGGCTGCGCTCGTCTTTGTGCAGATAGGCTTTCACCCTGCGGCCTGTCAGTGCCGCTCCGCCCTCTGCCGGCGCTGCGCCTGTCAGCAGCAGGTCGACGGCCATGGTCTTCGCTTTCTCTGCCGGCGCGGTCAGCACCACGGCCTCGAAGTCAGTCTTTCCCGCCGGCCAGTCTGCCCGTAGCGCCCGGCTCTGGCTGGCAGAGAGCCAGCCGCCCAGCCCTACGAAGCAGGCGCTGACGAGCAGCGACTGCACCAACGGCCAGCGGCGCGCCGCCAATGCCGACAGCAATGCCGCTACCAGCGCCAGCAGCCATGCTGCCTGACCGCCCAGCCACGTCTCGCCCGCAATGCCGCCCATCAGGCCGACCGCCGGCCAGAGCAGCGGTGCATGCGCCGCTCCGAACTTCGGCATGGTGCTTCTCCCTCTCATGTGTGTGGTGCTTGTGCCGCGCCGTTACTGCTCTTCCCGCTGTCTCAGAAAGGCTTGCACACGGTCGGCAATGTTCCGGCGGATGTGCGGATAGTAGAATTTCAGTTCCATCTGGTGGTAGTTGCCCCGCCGCCCGATGATAGGCAAGATATACTTCTCCGTGTAGCCCTCTACGATGCAGAGGTGGTTGACGGGGTCGGCCCAGACCGTCAGCGAGTCGCCGAAGCGAGCCCGCACCGTGTCTGTCCGCCAGTTCACGGGGTTGATGTTCACAACGTTGCCATCGCTGACAATCGGAATGGCGCAGTCTGCCGACCGCACGGAGTTGTAGTTGATGGTTACGCCCACGTCAGTGGCACCCGTGGCCGGCTTGATATGCGGAATGCTGTCGAGCATAGCCTGCGTAATTTTGTAGCCGATGCTGTAGGCAGCCACCATGCGGCTGGCCACCGAGTCGGGCATGTGCCTCATCAGCTCAGTCATGGCGTGAGCCCCCTGACTGAAGCCTGCCAGGATGAACGGCCGCCCCTGATTCAAGTGTTTCAGGTAGTACTCCCAGCTGCGGGCTATGTCGCCGAGCCCCACCGGCAGTCTCGACATGGCCATTTCCTCTGTCGCCCACGACTGCATGGTCACCTGTCGGTAGTAGGGCGAGAAATAGTTGCAGTCGCCGCCAAACAGCGAGTCCACTGCCCGCATCTCCTTGAGCATCTTCTTGCGCACCTGCATATCGTAGGTGTCGGCATGGTGAACCGTGTCGCCATCCGCCACATAGTCGCCTATCTCTGTGGAAATGATGTAGAAAAGGTCGGCTGCCGCTCCTCTGCGCTGTATGTACCACTGGGTGGAGTCGCGATAGTCAGGCGGCGTGGGCACTCTGTCGCCCGCCACGCCCCACGTGCATAGTACGAAAAGCATCAGGCACGCCAGAAGTAGCCTCAGAGTGGTTGATTGTTGCATTTATTTCGGGTCTTTCTGGCTGCAAAGTTAACAATAATTTCTGAGATAACACCCCGAACTTGCCGACTATTTTTCCAAAAAGCCCCAAAATTTTTCTGACTGCACCCTCAACACCCCCGACACCCAGCCATTGTAAGTGCTTGGTTTCCAATATCCGTCTGCGCCCGTTTTGGGTGTCGGTGGTGTTGAGGCTGTTTCTTTTATCTCACTATTTGCCTTTCGGGCTTTTGTTGAAGTGGTAGGAGGCGCGGAGCATGACATAGCTCGGAATGACCCTGTACCACGTTTCCGTGCGCCCCTGGGCGTTCACCTCGTAGGTGGTGTTCGACAGTTGATGGAAGATGTCGTGCCCCTCTAACGTCAGCTTTACCTTGCCGCGTAAGATTGGCCTCGTCACCGAGGCGTTGACCACCAGCTCGTCTTTGTTCATGGCCTCGCTGCCATATCCCCTGCGGCTGCGCATCGTGGCATCCACGTTGAGGGTCGTGTGCCATGCCGGTACGGTCTGCGTGGCATTGAGACCGTAGCGGAAGTCGAAGGCGCTGATGGTCTCCTGTGTGGCGCGGTGTCCCCATGTCCGCCGCCAGAGCATGTCGCCGAGCAGGCTTATCTTCGTGTTCTTCCCTTTGTAGCTGAGTTTCAGGTCTTCGCGCAGATTCACGGTTTCCACTTCGTTGAGCTGTGCATCGGCGAGCCCGCTTACCGCGGCATAGTCCACCGAGTGCCATACGCCGAGGCTCGTTTCGCTGTCCACCCACCACTTCTGGTTTTTGTGCAGCGAGAGCGTGGTGGTATATGAGGTGTTCCATGACCAGTTACCCTCCACGTTTTCGGGGCGATAGGTGTATGCGCTTGTCTCGGGGTCGTAAGTGAATCCCTGTGCCACAGAACTGATGTGATAGGTGAATGCAGAGGAGACTGCGGCAAGTGTCGCGCCCGTCTGTCTGCTGCTCTGTGTCGTCTTCCATGTCATGTTGGCGTTGATGCGGCGATTGTCTTTCAGCTGCGGGTTACCCTCCATGATATAGAGCGGGTTGCGGGCATCCCTGTATGGCATCAAGTTCATCAAGCCCGGTGTGGATGATGACAAGCCCACACGGAACGACCAAATCTTATGCTTCAAGGATAGTGACGGATTCACGGCAAACAGATTGTGGCGGGCGAGGGTGTCAATGATTCCACGTTCATAGTCCAGCCTTTCGTGTTGCACATATACAGGCAGATTCAGCGTGACATCTATGGGGAAACGCTCGCTCTTGTTCCATTTCAATGCTATCGTGAACTCGTTCTCCTGCTGTAGCCGACGGCTGTATGTGCTGTTCTCCGCATCGTAAGCATGGCGAAGCAGCTCTCTGTTTGACGGCAAGAGGTTGATGGCTGTGCTGTCATTCAGCCCCCAACCGCTCAGGTCGCTCAGTGCGTACAATGGGGAAGTGCTGTTGTAGCCATCCACTTTGTACCGCTCCGTCAAGAAAACCTGCAGCCGCTTCCCTATCTGCTTGTCATACGACAGCGAAGGCTCAAACTTGTACTCCACCGTACGGGCATCCTCGTACTCATGGCGGAAATAATCGTTTGCCCCGCCTCCGGCTGTAGAGTGTTGGCGGTGGAAATTCTCGCTGTCGTTTCGCTCCCAGCGTGAGTTGATATTTCCTGTTATCTTTTTGAAGATGGGGAAGCGGACAGTCAACCAACCCAAACCATAATTCCTTGTCTTTCCTAACCCTTCAGTCCATTGTGTTGCGGTGGTTTGCAGGCTGTCCCACTGCTGCAAGTTGCTGAACGCCCTGTTGTCCGTCTCTTTGTAAAACAGCATCATGGAACTATCAAAAATCAAGGGAAGGAAGAAAAACTTGTTAATCAGCTGCACCGATGTCGTCTTGTTTTGTGCGGTACGCATACTCTCCGAAAACACCGTTCCCATAGGCAGGAAGCGTTCTTGGTATGTGCCCGACTCGTCAAGATTGTCGTAGCGGTCAAATGCTATCTCCAGATATTCTGTAATTTTAGGGAAGCCATAGTATGTCTTTTTGGTGGATTGATAATCCAAGCTCACGCCTGCCGCCTTGCGTGTTAATGGCTTGTTTTTGCTGCCTAAGATAAGCCCCTCCCCCTCGTGCCATCCCTGCGATAAGGAACGGCTGACGTCGTTGATATTGTTGATGTTGCCGAATGCGCCCACCGTCAATGTCTTTGTGAGCAGCAGTCCGAAGGTGCGCGCCTGATAGCGGTCGTGTGTGCCGCCTGCCGCCTCGGCGTTGGCTATCACGCCCACGGCATACTCGTCTTTCAGGTTTACGTCCATCACATACTCCGGCGTTTCGTCCTTCTCGCCCCTCATGACTGCCTGCAGCGACTGCCGCTCAAAGACTTTCAATTCTTTCACCGTGTAATATGGCAGGTTTTCCAGCAGCACCTGCTTGTTGCCCTTGAACAGTGTCTTTGAATTGAGTGTCAGCTCGTCTATCTTGCGGCCGTTGATGAATATCTCGCCCGCATCAGTCATCCGCGCACCGGGCAGCTGCTCAATCAGGTGTTGCAGCATCGACCCTTCGGGCAGCTGGAATGCCGAGGCATCGTAGACCAGCGTGTCGCCGCGCATCTTCACCTTGATGCGCGTACTTTTCACCACCACTTCCTTTAGGTCGATAGTCTTCACGGCCGATTTTCGCATATTTATCATCGGCACGCTGATGGTCTTTCCCTCATAGCCTTGGGGAATGGCCAGCCCGGCCCAACCGTCGTCGTAGCCGTCTTTCTGCACGCGCACCAGATAGCTACCTGCCCGATTGGGAAGGTCGACATTGTAAATGGTATGGATGTGCATGGAATCATTGCCTATTTCGTAGACCTTCGGCTGGCATTCCACCATCGTGCTGTCCGGGCGCATAACGGTCACCACGCAGCCAAAGAGGCCGCGTTCAAGGAATGCGTCTTGTATGCTTCCCGTCACTGTCACCTTTTCCTCCTGAGCGCCCATCCCGCCGCATACGGCAAAGAGCCCCATCATCATTGCTAAGACTTTTTTCATCATCGTGTCCATTTGTTCTATTCTTATATAGATGCAAATGTCGATAATGTTACACGCTACGGCTGTTATTTAACGTTTTTTCTGTGTTTTATTGCGCTTAGTCGTTACTTCTTCTTCAGATTCTTGTTAAAGTGATACACGAGATGTGCCATGATGTAGTGCGGCAGGGCATAGCGGTTGCCCGATTGACTTATTCCAGTTTCTCCTTCACTTTTTTCAGCTCATTGTTGAAGCCATAGAAGCCGTTGACGCGGAGGTCGTCGCGCACACGGCGGCAGTCGGGCGTGATGGTCTCATAGTGCGGGATGCCGCTGAAGCGGAAAAGCTCTTGCATACGGAGGAAATCGGCATTGCTCAGGCAGACGGTCTCCTCGTCGGCCAGCCATTCGCTGACGTACTTGTGGTAGTCTTCGCTGCCCTCGGCGGTACGCTCGTGGGCAATGAAGAC
>JAFLSH010000116.1 GCA_022511055.1 Prevotella sp.
CGCGCGCCTACAAGGACTGCATATCGTTCAGCCGCTTGTAATAGCCGTCAATGGCCAGCAGCTGCTCGTGAGTGCCACGCTCAACAATGCGGCCCTCGTGCAACACGCAGATTTCATCGGCGTTCTTGATGGTCGACAGACGGTGGGCAATGGCCACGGTGGTGCGGGTCTTCATCAGCCGCTCCAGCGCCACCTGCACCTGGCGCTCGCTCTCGGTGTCCAGGGCCGAAGTGGCCTCATCGAGAATGAGTATGGGCGGGTTTTTCAGGATAGCCCGCGCTATCGACACGCGCTGGCGCTGCCCGCCGGAGAGGCGGCTGCCGCGGTCGCCGATATTGGTGTCGAAACCCTGCTCCGAGGCCGTGATGAAATCGTAGGCGTTGGCTATGCGGGCGGCCTCCTCGATGCGGGATTGCAGCTGGCGGTCGGCTGCCGCCGCCGTGTCGCCGGGAGTGGCGGGCGCTTCGGGAATGCCGAAGGCTATGTTGTTGCGGAAGCTGTCGTTGAAGAGTATGGCTTCCTGATTGACATTGCCGATGAGCTGGCGCAGGTCGTGAATGCCTAACTCCTTGACATTGATGCCGTCAATCAGCACCTCGCCTTCCTGCACGTCATAGTAGCGGGGTATCAGGTCTACCAGCGTTGACTTGCCGCTGCCGCTCTGGCCGACTATGGCAATGGTCTTGCCCTTCGGAATGGTCAGGTTGATGTCTTTCAGCACCCACTGCTCGCCGTAGCGGAAGCTCACGTTGCGGAACTCTATCTGCCGCTCGAAGCCGCTGATGCGGCGGGGGCTGGCCGGCTCGGCTATGGTGTTCTCGGCGCGCAAGATTTTGTCGACACGCTCCATCGAGGCCAGGCCCTTGGGAATGTTGTAGCCGGCCTTCGAGAACTCCTTCAGCGGGTTGATGATGCTGTAGAGAATGGTCATGTAGAAGATGAAGGTCGAGCCGTTGATGGAGTGGGTGTTCAGCACGAGCATGCCGCCAAACCACAGCACAATGACTATCATGACCGTGCCCAGGAACTCAGACATGGGGTGGGCCATGGACTGGCGGATGTTCACCCACATGATATCGTTGCGGTAGGCCGAGTTGATGCGGTCGAAGCGGCTGTTCATCTTGCTCTCGGCGCAGAATGCCTTGATGATGCGCAGCCCGCCCAGGGTCTCCTCCACCTGGCTCATCGTGTCGCTCCACAGCGACTGCGCCTTGATGCTCTTCTGCTTCAGCCGGCGCCCCACGTAGCCCATAAACCAGCCGAACAGCGGCACGAAGACTATGGTGAAGAGTGTCAGCTGCCACGAGACCACCAGCAGGGTCGAGAAGTAGACCACAATCAGTATGGGATTCTTGAAGAGCATGTCGAGGCTCGACATGATGCTCGTCTCTATCTCCTGCACATCACCGCTCATGCGCGCGATAATGTCGCCCTTGCGCTCCTCGGAGAAGAAGCCCAGGGGCAGGGCGGTGATTTTCTGGTAGAGCTGGTTGCGAATGTCGCGCACCACGCCCGTGCGGATGGGCACAATGGTGGCCGATGAGAGGAAGTAGGCGGCCGTCTTCAGCGCTGTCATGAAGGCCAGGGTCAGCCCGATAATCAGCAGCGTGGTGGTAGCCCCCACGGCGGCAATGAGCTGGTTGACATAGTAGTTCATGTTGTTCATCAGCACCGCCGTGGCGTGCGCCCAGTCCCAGTCCATCAGGGTGGTCGCCACCTCGCCGTCACCCGTCTCGAACAAGATGTTGAGCAGGGGTATGAGTGTCATGAACGAGAAGACGTTCAGCACAGCTGACAGGATATTGAAGAGTACCGACAGAATGAGGTACTTCTTGTAGGGTGGCAGGAAACGCCGCAGGACATTCAAAAACTCTTTCATTGCCGTTCTTCGTTTTTAGCCGGCAGCCAGTCGCGGTAGCCCCGGTTGGCCAAAAAGGGTGTGTCTCATCAAAGCCACACCCTTTTCTGCTCTCCATGTCTGTACCCAGAGCCGGGATCGAACCGGCACGCCTTGCGGCATTGGTGTTTGAGACCAACGCGTCTACCAATTCCGCCATCTGGGCTCAAAAAGCGTGTGCAAAGGTAATACATTTTTTTGGAAACTGCAAAGAATTCAGCTAAAAAACTTAAAAATCTTTGCCCATATCGAATATATTGTGTATCTTAGCACCAAAATTATATTACTGACTTATCTGAAACAACATGGAAATGAACATGAAAAACTTTTGCGTGATACTCGCCGGCGGCAAAGGCCGAAGACTGTGGCCCTCGAGCCGTGACAAATATCCCAAGCAATTCATCGACTTCTTCGGAACGGGGCGCACACAGCTGCAGTCCACAGTCGACCGCTTCCAGAAGTTCATACCCACCGGGAATGTCTACGTCTGCACCAACCAGGAGTTTGCCGCGCTGGTCAGAGAGCAGCTGCCCGAGCTTCCAGAGCGGAACATACTCGTAGAGCCCGTCAACCGCAACACGGCGCCCAGCGTGGCGTGGGCCACCATGCGCATACTGTCAGCAGAGCCGGAGGCCAGCATCATCATTGCCCCCTCAGACCAGTGCGTGGTCAACGAGGAGCTGTTCCGCCAGAACATGGAGACCAGCCTCGGCTACGTGAGCCAGAACAATGTCCTGGTGGCCATGGGTGTCAAGCCCACGCGGCCCGAGCCGGGCTATGGATACATTCAGCTGGGCGACCCGAGCAGCAAGCCCGATGTCTATCGGGTAAAGTCGTTCACCGAGAAGCCCGAGCGGGAGTTCGCGCAGATGTTCATGGAGAGCGGCGAGTTCTGCTGGAACACGGGCATATTCCTGGCCAACGCCCGCTTTCTCATCAGGAGCTTCGAGCTGGTGCTGCCCGAAGTGCTGCGCAACCTCAAGAACGAGAAGCCCAGCTACACCTACGAAGAAGAGCTGGAGTACGTGGCCAAGAACTATCCCAGCTACCCGAATCTCTCGCTCGACTACACCATTCTGGAGCGGTGCAGCGATGTCTATGTCATGAAGTGCAACTTCGGCTGGGCCGACCTGGGCACGTGGCACGCCATCTATGAGTTCATGCAGAAAGGCGACCATGCCAATGTCATTGTCGACAGCAAGGTGCTGCTCGATGAAAGCCACAACAACATCATCAAACTGCCGAAAGGGCGGCTGGGAGTCATCAGCGGGCTCGATGGCTACATTGTGGCCGAAGAGGGCAACGTGCTGCTCATCTGCAAGAAGAGTGACTCGTCAGCCCTCGTGAAGAAATATGCCAGCGAAGTGGGCATGAAATACGGCGAAGAGTACACCTGACTGCAAAGGCGCGGCACGGTGTGTGCCAGCCTTTGCGGCCAGGGGCTCATTTTCCACAGGGCGATGCCCATTTTCCGCAGGGCGGTGCCGACTTCTGGGCGAAGCGGTGTCAGCCCTTGCAGAACTCGGCGTAAATCTTATCGGCTATTTCCTTGAACTCCGCCTCGCTCAGCTTCAGCTTCTCGCGGCGGAAGTCGGCATCGGCCTCCGACTGCAGGGGAACAAGGTGAATGTGGGCATGGGGCACTTCAAGGCCAAGCACCACCTGAGCCACCTTCTTGCAGGGAAAGGCGCGGCCAACGGCCAAGGCCACCTGCTTGGCAAAGAGCTGGAACTGCGCCAGCTCACTGTCAGGCATGTCGAAAATGTAGTCCACTTCGCGGCGCGGAATCACCAACGTGTGACCCTTCACCAACGGGTTAATGTCAAGAAAGGCATAGAACTGGTCGTTCTCTGCGCACTTGTAGCTGGGAATCTCGCCAGCGGCTATCTTGCTGAAAATATCCATAGGACAGGCGATAGGAGTAATAACGTGTATTCGGTTTTTAGGTGTGGAAACGGTGAGAGACTGCAGTCGCCGGGGCGGGTCTGCCGCGCCAACGGGCCGCCGGCTCGCTCTGGCCGCGGACTCAGCCCACCGTAATCTTGTCGATGCGCAGCTTGATGGTGCCGCGGGGAATCTTGACTTCCACCTCATCGCCCTCCTTGTGGTTGAGCAGGCCCTGGGCAATGGGCGTGGTGATGCTGATTTTCCCCTCGCGCAGATTGGCTTCGTTCTCGCTGACAATGGTGTACGACATCTTGGCGTTGTTGGCCAGATTGGTCATTTCCACTTTCGAGAGAATCTGCACGGAGTCAGTACTCAGGCGTGAAGTATCCACGATTTTTGCCTCAGAGATGGCCAGTTTCAGCTGGTTAATCTTTGCTTCCAGATGACCCTGTGCCTCTTTGGCGGCATCATATTCGCTGTTCTCGCTCAAGTCGCCTTTGTCGCGCGCTTCAGCGATGGCGGCAGACGCCTTGGGGCGTTCCACGCTCTCCAGATGTTTCAGTTCGGCTATCAGTTTGTCGTAGCCTTCTTGTGACATGTAAGCCATAATTTTCTATTCTGTTGTTTATTCTTTCTTTTGTCAGCAAAAACAAAGAATTCCGACACTTGTAGTCTGTCAGAATCCTCATGATGTCTTGTGCTTCTTTGTGTTATCTGAGTGCAAAGGTAGGCATTTTTTTTGATACTGGCAAATTTAATCGGGAAAAAATGAATAAACGGCCCACAAAGCAAAGTAAAACACGACCCCGGAAAGCAGGCCGGCAATGGCATCAATGAGATAGTGCGCCTGAATGTAGAACGTGGCGAAGAACATCAGCACGTAGAACGGCACAATCAGCCAGAACAGCAGGCGGCTGCGGCTGTGCCACGCCAGCAGCAACAGCACGGTGGTCACGCCGACATGACTGCTGGGGAAGGCGGCTGTCGGGCGCTCGCCGGCATTGTGGGCATCGACCACAAACTGGTAGAAGAAGCCGTCTTGGTAGCCGGGAATGGGCAGCGACTCCTGGTGGGTGGCAAAGTAATGCCCCAAGTCGGGGAACACGCCCTGCGCTATCTGGTCTGTGCCCACGGCCATGTAGTAGTACTGCGGCCCGACCACGGGCAGGAAGATGAAGATGAGGTAATAGGCAATGAACGAGCTGAAGATGACGAATGTGGCCCGGTTGAACTCGGCGTAGCGGAACGCGAAATAGTAGCAGGTGACCACCACCATCAGGAAGTAGTAGCTGCCGTAGCCCATGTGGAACAGCTCGCTCAGCACGGGGCTGGTGCAGAGCTGCGGGAAGAGCAGGGCAGGCTGGCAGCCGAAGAGCCGCTGCTCGATGGCAACGAAATAGTGGTCGAAGCAGGGGAATATGCGATTCAGCTCGTAGGTGTCAGGATACCACCAGCCCAGCAGGCACAGCTGCACAACGGGGCGGCAGAAGTGAGTAAAGCGGCAGGGTACCAGCCGGTAGACCAGCCACAGGGCGGCGGTGGTCAGCAGAATGCGCAGCCGCCCCCAGAGCATGGGTTCCGGGTTGTACATCTTCGTATAGGCGAACAGGATGAACAGCGTGGTCAGCACCGTGTAGCCTATGGCAACCCACTCGATGGTCAGCAGCCCCTTCCTGGGCTTCTTTTCGATTTCAAACAGATACTTAAATGCCTTCAAAGCGAGTTACGAATTATCAGTGGTCAACCTATTGCACATTATTCCCTTTGCTTACAGCCAGCCGTGTTCCTTGTACCAGGCAATGGTGCGCTGCACACCTTCCTTCAGCAGCACCTGCGGGCGATAGCCCAGCTCGCTGACGGCGGGCTGAATGTCGCAGCGCCAGTTGCGCTGGCGCAGAATGTTATACTTATCGTTGTTCAGCGCCGAGACCTTGCCGGCCAGCCGGCCAGCGTACTCGCCGCAGAAGGTTACTGCACGCAGCAGCCACACGGGCGCCTTGATGCGAATCCACCACGGGCGGCCAAGCTCTTCGTGTATATAATCGCTGAATGTTGTCGACTGATACACCTCGCCATCTGACAGGAAGTATTTGCGGCCTGTCTTGCCTTTCTCCATGGCCAGGAATACGGCCTGCACAACATCTGTAACGTAGACGAAGGTGATGTCTTGTGGATAGCTTACGGCAAAGTCTATATGCTGTTTGATGCTTTGCGCTATCATATAATAGCATTGCTCGCGCGGCCCGTAGACACCCGTGGGGCGCAGGACAACGTATGGGAAGTCTTTCTGCGTGTCAAGCCATTGTTCGGCCACTAATTTGCTGCGCCCGTACTCTGTGTTGGGCTGCGGCGTGTCTGTCTCGCATATTTCCTTGTAGGGCTGCTGTTCGCGGATGGCGCCGAACACGCTGAGCGAGCTGATGTAGACAAAGCGCTTCAAGGGCATTTCCAGCCGCCGCAATGCCGTTACCAGATTCTGCGTTCCTTCGGTGTTGATGCGGTAGAAATCGCGCTTATCCACACACTTGGTCACCCCGGCGGCATGCACCACGTAGTCGAAGCGGTGGGGTCTGAGCTGTTCGCAGAGCTGCTCCTCTGACGACAAGTTCAGTTCTATGAAGTTGATGCGCTCGTCTTGCAGGTATTCCCTGCTGCTGCTTCCCCGCACGGCTGCCCACGTGTCAAAGCCCTGCCTGATGGCCTCTTCGACAATGAACGAGCCGATAAATCCGCTTGCGCCGGTGACTAATATCTTCATCGCTGTCTGTTTTTGGGTGCAAAGGTAGCAGAAAAAGTGCGAATGGCAAAGAAATAGTCTCAAAAAAGTTTTGTTTGTTCCTGAAAATGCACTACCTTTGTAGGCATAACCGACAAAAACATTTCACTCATGGGAAAGAAAAGCAGAAAACGACTCTCGAAGCGGCAGGTGGCTGATGCCCTGCAAGGCTTCTTCCAGGCAAGCCCGAATGAAACATTCTCGCTGAAGCAGATTTTCCGGGCGCTGAAGCTCGACACGCACCCTGCCAGGATGCTGGCCATAGATGTCATTGACGAGATGTGCTGGGATGACTATCTATCGAAGATTTCCGACCACGAGTACCGGCTGAACCTCAAGGGGCAGGTGCAGGAGGGCACTTTCATACGCAAGGCCAACGGCAAGAACTCGTTCCTGCCCGACGACGGCGGCAAGCCCATCTTCGTCTCGGAGCGGAACTCCATGTTTGCCCTCAACGGCGACCGTGTGCGCATTGCCATGATGGCCCGCCGGCGAAACCACATCAAGGAGGCCATGGTGACCGACATACTGAGCCACAAGGTGGACCAGGCCGTGGGCCGGCTGAAGGTGGAGCGCGACTTTGCCTTCCTGATAACCGAGGGCAACATCTTCGTTCACGACATATTCATTCCGAAGAAGAAGCTGAAGGGCGGCAAGGACGGCGAGAAGGCCGTGGTGAAAATCACGCAGTGGCCCTCGAAGGAGTCGAAGAACATTGTCGGCGAGGTCATTGACGTGCTGGGCTGCGAGGGCGACAACAATGTCGAGATGCACGCCATTCTGGCGCAGTACGGACTGCCCTACAAATATCCGAAGAACGTGGAGGACGCGGCCAAGAAGGTGGAGCCCGGCATCACTCCCGAGGAGATAGCCCGGCGCGAGGACTTCCGCGAGGTCTTCACCTGCACCATTGACCCCAGGGATGCCAAGGACTTCGACGATGCGCTGAGCATCCGAAGCCTGGGCGGCGGCAAGTTTGAGGTGGGCGTACACATAGCCGACGTGTCTCACTATGTCAAGGAGGGCAGCATTATTGACAAGGAGGCGCAGAAGCGCGCCACCAGTGTCTATCTGGTCGACCGCACCATCCCCATGCTGCCCGAGCGGCTGTGCAACTTCATCTGCTCGCTCCGCCCCAACGAGGAGAAGCTCTGCTACTCAGTCATCTTCACGCTCGACAGCGAGGCCAACATCACGCAGTGGCATCTGGCCCACACGGTCATTCGCTCCGACCGCCGCTTTGCCTACGAGGAGGTGCAGCAGATACTGGAGGACAACGGGGTCGTTGACGGCACGGGACAGCCCGCCCCGCCCGCTACCAAGCAGCGCCCCTATCAGGGCGAGCATGCCCAGGAACTCATCACGCTCGATGCGCTGGCCAAGAAGCTGCGCGAGCGCCGCTTCAGGAACGGCGCCGTGAAGTTCGACCGCGAGGAGCTGCGCTTCGACATAGATGCAGACGGCAAGCCCACGCGCGCATACTACAAGAAGTCGAAGGATGCCAACAAGCTCATCGAGGAGTTCATGCTGCTGGCCAACCGCACCGTGGCCGAGAGCATCGGCAAGATAGCAAAGACCGGGCGGCAGGCGGCAGGCGGCAGCGCCGGCAAGAAGGCCAAGACCTTCGTCTACCGCATACACGACCAGCCCGACCCGCAGAAGCTGGAGTCGCTGCGGCAGGTCGTTTCGCCCTTCGGCTACAAGCTGAAGACCAGCGGCACGAAGAGCGCCATATCGAAGAGCCTGAACGCCCTGATGGACGAGGCGGCAGGCTCGCCCGAGCAGAAGCTCATTGAGACCGTGGCGCTGCGCGCCATGATGAAGGCCAAGTACTCGACCCACAACATTGGGCACTACGGGCTGGCCTTCGACTACTACACCCACTTCACCTCGCCCATCCGCCGCTACCCCGACACCATGGTGCATCGGCTGCTGACCCGCTACCAAGACGGCGGCCGCTCGGCCAACCAGGAACACTACGAGGAGCTGTGCGAACACTCCAGCGACATGGAGCAGACCGCCGCCAACGCCGAGCGCGACAGCATCAAGTACAAGATGGTGGAGTTCATGGCCGACAAGATAGGCGAGGAGTACGACGGACACATCTCGGGCATACAGTCCTACGGCATCTACGTGGAGATAGACGACAACCACTGCGAGGGCATGGTGCCCATGCGCGACCTGAAGGGCGACTACTACGAGTTTGACGAGGCACACTATCAGCTCATCGGCCGCCGACACCACACGAAGTACCAGCTGGGCGACCCCATTCGCATCAAGGTGGCGCGCGCCAACATTGAGAAACGGCAGCTGGACTTCACGCTGGCCGACAACTGATGGCAAGCGGTTTCGTGAAAACGCGCGCGCGTATATATTGCGCGCATATATAACGCATATATTATATATAGTAGCTATACAAACTGAATGCCCCACACCCTCAACACCCCCTACACCCAATGCTCGTAAGTGTCTGATTTTCAATAGGCATTTTTTGAGCTTTGGGTGTTGTGGAAGAAAATTGTCCTACACCCCAATCTGCCACCTGGGTGT
>JAFLSH010000117.1 GCA_022511055.1 Prevotella sp.
GTGATTTGTAATCTCGGGGTCGTTGGTTCGAATCCGACAAGAGGCTCAAAAAGACACAGAATGCCAAATCTGAAAAAGCCAGTTGCACACCATCGTGCAACTGGCTTTGCTTTTCCCTATTTCCCGGCCGGCACCCGCAAGGCGCGCATGGCATTGAGAACGGCCAAGACCGTGACACCCACATCGGCAAAGACCGCAAGCCCCATGCTGGCCCAGCCGAAGGTGGCAAGCAGCAAGACCGCCACCTTCACCCCAATGGCGAAGCACACGTTCTGGCGGGCTATGCCTAAGGTGCGGCGGGCAATGGCGATGGCCAGGGCCACCTTCGAAGGCTTATCATCCATCAGCACCACATCAGCCGCCTCTATGGCGGCATCACTGCCCATGCCGCCCATGGCTATACCCACATCGGCACGCGCCAGCACGGGCGCATCGTTAATGCCATCGCCCACAAAGGCCAGAAACTCGCCCTCTGCCTTCTCGCCAAGCAGGCTCATGACACGAGAAACCTTGTCTGCCGGCAGCAACTCGGCGTGATACTCACTGATATTCAGTGTTTTGGCTACCTGTTCGGCCACTTCCTTGCGGTCACCTGTCAGCATGACCACCCGCCGAACACCCAATTCGGTCAGCCGCGAGACAGTCTCGGCGCTATCTTCCTTTATCTTGTCGTTGATGACTATGTGGCCGGCATACACACCGTCTACGGCCACATGGATTATCGTGCCGACATGGTGGCAATCGCGCCATGCCGCCCCCACCTTGTCCATCATCTTCGTGTTGCCGACACTGACCAGCCGGCTGCCAACGCGGGCGCTGATGCCGTGGCCGGCCACTTCTTTCACCTCGCCTATTTCGCAGCCATCCGTGGGCTCTTCTGGAAAGGCATCGCGCAGCGCTGCGGCTATCGGGTGGGTAGAGAAGCGCTCGACATGAGCCGCCAGATGCAGCAATTCCCGCTCATCGCACTGCTCGGGATGCACGGCTGTGACAGCAAACTGCCCACAAGTCAGAGTGCCAGTCTTGTCGAACACAACGGTGCCAGTCTTTGCCAACACATCCATGTAGCTGGCGCCCTTCACCAAGATGCCATTGCGCGAAGCGCCACCGATGCCGCCAAAGAAGGTCAGCGGCACACTGATGACCAGGGCACACGGACACGAGACAATCAGGAACACCAAGGCATGGTAGAGCCACGTGGCAAAGTTAGCCATGAACGGCTGATGCCAGACGAAGAAGGCCACGGCAGGCGGCACAATGGCCAGCACAATGGCAGCCAGCACAACAACCGGCGTGTAGATGCGGGCAAAACGCGTGATGAAAGTCTCGCTCTTGGCCTTCTTCTCGGCGGCCTCTTCTACCAGATTGATGATTTTAGCTACCGTACTCTCGCCAAAGGGCTTGGTGGTGCGCACCTTAATTACCCCTGTCAGGTTGATGCAGCCAGAGACCACGCTGTCGCCCACCTTCACGTCTCTCGGCAGGCTCTCGCCAGTCAGCGCCACCGTGTTGAGCGATGTCTCGCCCTCAGTCACGACCCCATCAAGCGGCAGCTTCTCGCCCGGGCGGACAACGATGGTCTCCCCTACCCCAACCTCTTCAGGGCTAACGGTCACCGTCTCGCCGCCACGCACCACATTGGCCTCATCAGGGCGTATATCCATCAGATGGGCAATGCTGGCGCGGCTCTTTCCCTCGGCATACTCCTCGAACAACTCGCCCACCTGAAAGAACAGCATGACAAACACAGCCTCGGCAAACTCTGGCTCTGCGCCAGGAAGGAAGCCGATGCACAGCGCGCCTATTGTGGCAACCGCCATCAGGAAATCTTCGTTGAACACATTGCCCTCGGCTATTCCCTCCGCAGCTTCCGCCAGCGTATGGCGGCCAATATACAGATAAGGAACGAGATAGACCAGCAGCAATTGCCAGACGGGCAGGCTGCAGTTCTTCTCGACTAACACGGCCACTATCAGCAGCGCGACCGTAATGCCAATTCTCACCAAGCGGGGGCGCAAGCCCTCTTCTTCTTCCTCATGCTCATGATGATGTGCGCTATGCTGTTCAGGCTTCTGGGAGTGTGCCCCCGAGCAGCAACAGCAGCAATGTTTTTCTGAGTGATGTGCCATATTTCTTGCGTTTTTAAAATGTTTATCATTCACAACATTCACTTGTTGTTCCATTTCGGGTGCAAAGGTACGCAATCTTGTCTGCAACTTGGTTGCAAACCTGCCGCTCTTGCGCGTATATGCACATACACATGGCATTTCCACTGCTAAAAGAACAGCGGAAACGCCTACTTAGAAGCAAGGCGTTTCCGCTGTTTTCCATAGCGCAGGGATTACTCTCTATGAAAATCCCTTAGCAAGTTCATTTAGTCTAATCCGAACAGCAGGCGAAGGCCACCATCAACGCCGGAGAAGCCCATAAAGGCCAAACTCAGCAGGCCGGCAGAGACCAACACGATGGCCATACCGCGCATACCCTTGGGAATATTGGCATATTCCAACTGCTCGCGCATGCCGGCAAAGACTGTCAGCGCCAAGCCGAAGCCAATGGCGGTAGAGAAGGCATAGGCTACAGACTGCAAGAGGTTGAAATCCTTCTGGATTACCAAGATGGCCACACCCAGCACGGCGCAGTTGGTGGTAATCAGCGGCAAGAATATGCCGAGAGCCTGATAAAGAGCGGGCGACACCTTCTTCAGAATAATCTCCACCATCTGCACCAAAGAGGCAATGACGAGAATGAAGGCAATGGTCTGAAGGTATTGCAGGCCGAAGGCATCAAGCACATATTTCTGCACCAGATAGGTCACTATGGTGGCCAGAGTCAGCACAAACGCCACGGCTGCCGACATGCCAAGCGAAGTATCAATCTTCTTGGACACGCCGAGGAACGGGCAGATGCCAAGAAACTGTGCCAACACAATATTGTTGACAAAAATGGCTGAGACAAAAATCAGTATATATTCCATAACTTCAGTTTTTTCAATTCTTCAACTTGTTCACAATCGCAATGAGGTAGCCGAGCGTAATGAACGCACCCGGTGGCAGCACAAAGAGCAGAATGTTGTAGGTCTCAGGCAGCAACGTAAAGCCAAAGACCGAGCCTGCGCCGAACAGCTCGCGGCAAATGCCCAGCAGGGTCAGCGCCAACGTGAAGCCCAGGCCGATGCCAATGCCATCGACCAGCGAGGCCAGCGGCGAGTTCTTGGCGGCAAACGCCTCGGCACGGCCGAGAATGACACAGTTGACCACAATCAGCGGGATAAACAGGCCGAGCGTGGCATCGACATCTGGCAAATAAGCCTTGATGAACATCTGAAGGATGGTTACAAAGGCAGCAATCACCACAATGAAGACAGGAATGCGCACCTTATCGGGCGTTACCGACTTCAGGCACGAAATCACAAAGTTGGTGCAAATCAGCACAGCCATTGTGGCCAACCCCATCGACAGGCCGTTAAGGGCAGAGGTGGTGGTGGCCAGCGTGGGGCACATACCGAGCATCAGGACAAACGTAGGGTTATCCTTGATAATGCCGTTTTTTATGATATCTATGTAATTCATAAGCGGAATTTCTGTTTTGACTATTTACGTTTTACTTATTCTGCCTGGTAGCTCCCGTTGTGTTGTCGACAGGCGTGTGCCGATAAGCCTTGTAGGCATTGTTGACAGCCAAGAGGAAGGCGCGGCTGGTGATGGTAGAGGCAGTGATGGCATCTACCTTGCCGCCATCTTTTGAGACCACCAGTTCCTCGGCAGGGTTCTTGCCGATGATATCGCCTTTCTCGCCCTGCTGAAACCATTTGTCGGCCTTGGCTCCCAAGCCCGGCGTTTCCGCGTGTTCCAACAGCGTGTAGCCCAGCACGTTACCCTCAGTATCGAAACCGACAAGCACTTTCAGGTCACCGCCAAAGCCCATTGTGGTCGACTCCACGGCAGCGCCAAGGTCTTGCTGGCGGCTATCCTGTGCCTGATAGATGACATAGGTCAGCTCCTTGCCCTTGGCATCGTTCTGCCTGACCGTATCGGTCTTGGCAACGACAATATCATCGCTGGCCATCACGGTCTTGATGCCGTCAGCCAGTGTCTTCTCCTTCTGCTGGGCGATAGGGCCTTCGGTCACGTGGTTGACAAAGGCCAATATTCCACCCATAATGACTGCCACTCCCGTGAGCGCCAGCACCATGTTCACTAAAGATGATTCGAGTTTCTTCATAGTCTTCTGATTCTTAATGCTTAACTCTTTGCCGGCACTTCACCGAAGCGCTTGGGTTTCACGTAGTTGTTAATGAGAGGGGTAAACGCATTCATAATCAGAATGGCAAACGACATACCTTCCGGGTAGGCACCCCAAGTACGGATGACAATGGTAAGCAGGCCGATGCACACGCCGTAGATAATCTGACCCTTGCCTGTCATGGGCGAAGTAACGTAGTCAGTGGCCATGAAGATGGCACCGAGCATCAGACCACCCGAGAAGATGACCGCAAACGGATTGGCATAGACGGGATTGGCCAGGTGCATCAGGGCAGCAATCACGAAGACCGTGCCAATGATGCTGACAGGGATGTGCCAGGTGATGATTTTCTTCCACAGCATGTAGGCCAGACCCAAAAGCAGCGCCAAGGCACAGACCTCACCAAGTGAGCCTGCCCCATAGCCACACTCAGTAGGAAGGCCAATAAACAGGTGCAAACTCTCAGGAAGATTCTCCAATACTGAGGCATCACCGCTTTTGATAGCTTCCTTCATAATGGCAAGCGGGGTGGCCCCCGTTTCAGCATCTAAATATGACATCCATTGCCCGGCTTGCGGCCACGTGGTCATCTGGGCAGGGAAAGCCACCAGCAACACGCAGCGGCCGACCAGTGCGGGGTTGAAAATGTTCTGCCCCAGCCCGCCAAAGGTCATCTTGCCAACGCCAATGGCGAACAAGGCGCCAATCAAGATAATCCACACAGGCAGGTTTGACGGCAGATTCATGCCGAGCAAGACACCTGTCAGGGCGGCAGAGCCATCGAGAATGGTGTTCCGCTGATTTCCCAGAACATATTTATTGATTGCCCACTCGAAGAAAACGCAGGCAGCCACACTGGTGAGGCACACAACGACCGACCCGAGCCCGAAATAAAAGAAAGACACGAGCAAGGCGGGCAACAGGGCGACGATAACGCCGTACATGTTGCGCTCCACCGTGTCAGTTCCGTGGGCGTGTGGCGATAATGCTACAATTAATTTACTCATATTTTCTTTTTCCTTTTTTCCACTACGGTTTTAAAATCTGTTTCACCTATTTTGCTTCACGCGCAGGCAAGCTGCACGGCGCTATTTCTTTGCGCTTCTTGCCCTGATGATTCCCATGACAGTCGACTTGCCCACGCGGACATTGTCGAGCAGCGGGCGGTGAGCCGGGCACGTGAACTGGCACGAGCCGCACTCTATGCACGAGACGATGCCTGCCTGCTCGGCCTTCTCCCAGTCCTTGAAGGCTGAGACCTTGGCCAGCAGATAAGGCTCAAGCCCCATCGGGCAGACGCTGACACACTTGGCGCAGCGAATGCAGGGCTGCGGCTCCTTGCGCCTGGCCTCATCGCCAGAGAGAATGGTTACCGAGTTAGTACCCTTGCAGACGGGCACGCTGTCTGACGACAATGCCTTGCCCATCATGGGGCCGCCTGACAGCAGCTTGTTATCGCCATCGGGCATGCCGCCGCAGGCATCAATCAGGTCTTTCATCGGCGTACCCATACGGACCAGGAAGTTGCCGGGCTGCTTCACCTGCTTGCCCGTAACAGTCGTATAGCGCTCAAAAAGCGGCTTCCGCTTCATCACGGCCTCATAGACCGCAAAGGTAGTGGCCACGTTCTGCACGATAGCACCCACGTTGACGGGAATGGCGGGCGGCGCAGGCACCTGACGGCGGATGACAGCATCGACAAGCTGCTTCTCGCCGCCTTGCGGATAGCGCTGGGCCAGGGGAACGACTTCAACCTTGTAGGCCGAACTGCCGAACTTGTCTGCACACTTCCTGGTGAGCAGCTCAATGGCCGCCATCTTGTTGGTCTCAATGCCAATGTAGCCCACGGTCACCTTGGCCGCCTTCATCAGCAGTTCCAGACCGACCAATATTTCGTCAGGCTTCTCCATCATCAGGCGGTAGTCTGCCGTGATGTAAGGCTCACACTCCACCGCGTTGATAATCACGCACTCGGCCTTGGCCGTTGGCGGCGGGGTCAGCTTGATGAACGTGGGGAATCCGGCGCCACCCATGCCCGTAATGCCGGCCACCTTCACGCGCTCGACAATCTCTTCGGGTGTCAGTTCCGGGTGTTCGGCCACGGTCTCCAGCTTCGTTGAGCGGTCGATGGTCTCTTCCCACTCATCGCCTTCAACGTTGATGATAATGGCCGGGGTGGAAAGCCCCGCGGCATCAATGGCGGTGTCAACCTTGAACACCTTGCCGCTGACTGATGAGTAGATGGGGGCAGAGACAAATCCACCGGCCTCGGCAATGAGCGTACCCACCTTGACCGTGTCGCCCTTCTGGACCACGGGCTTGGCCGGCGCGCCAATGTGCTGCGAGAGCGGGAATATGGCCTGCTTCGGCAGGGCTGCCACCTGGGTGGCTGCCTCATGGGTCAGTTTGTTTTCTTCTGGGTGTATGCCACCTATGCGGAATGTTCTGATATTCATGCGTTAGTCTCCTTTCCTTCTTCGTTAGTGGTGGTTGCAGCCGAAGCCGGCGCAGCGGCTTGGGCCTGTGGCTCGGCAACAGCCGACGCAGCGGGTTTCTCAGTGTTGGCGGGCGCTTCCGGCTGCGGCTTCGGCGCAGGGAAGTTGACAGCCACAATGGCATGGGTCGGGCAAGCCTTCTCGCACTTTCTGCAAAGGCGGCACTTCTGCGGGTCAATGTAACTGAGGTTGCCCTCAACGGTTATCGCACCGAAAGCGCACTCCTTCTCGCACTTGCTGCAACCAATGCACGAGACCTTGCATGCCTTCATCGAGACCGCCCCCTTGTCGCGGTTGACACAGGAGACGTAGATGCGCCTGCCCTTCGGGCCTTTCTTGCGGAGTTCAACAATGTGGCGCGGACAAGCCTTCACACAAGCGCCGCAGGCCACGCACTTCTCTTCATCGACCTCGGCAAGCCCGGTCTCAGGATTGATGCGGATGGCATCGAACTGGCAGGCGGCCACACAGTCGCCGCAGCCCAGACAGCCAAAGCCGCAACCTGTCTCGCAGGCACCGCAGGCGTGCATGACAGCACAGGTGCGCAGGCCACCATACTCGGCCACCTTCGGCCGGAACTCGCACGAGCCCTGACACCGCACAACGGCCACCTGAGGCTCGCCATTGGCAATGGCCATGCCCAGCAGGTCGGCCACCTTGCCCATCACATCGGCACCGCCGACGGGGCAGGTCAGCCCTTCCAGACTACCGGCATCAGCACCCTTCACTAAGGCATCAGCCATACCGCCACAGCCGGCAAATCCGCAGCCGCCGCAGTTGGCACCGGGCAGCAGCTCGTTCACCCCGGCAATGCGGGGGTCTTCATAGACAGCAAATTTCTTGGAACAGACATACAGCACCAAAGCCGCAACAAGTCCGATAGTTCCAAGCACAATTACTGCAATCAAGATAAAATCCATAATAGTGTTTATTTTTTGATTTGTTCTTTCTGTTTCCTATTCCTCTAACTCAAACGACAAGCGGCGGGCCATTGCGCTTCGCAGCAGCCAAAGCACCAGGTAATAAGGCAGCAGCGACAGCAGTGACCACAAACCGGCCTGCAACTCGCTGCCCGTTGCCAGATACACGCCCAGCAGCACCGCCAACAGCAGGAGAAACGGCAGGCCAAAACCGTAGAGCAACGCCAGGCCCGCCACCTCGGCCGATGCCGTTACCACCACGGGCTGCCCTATCGTCAGGGAGCTTGCGCCAGTCGCGCACTTGACATCGACCAGCCGCTCCTTAGCCTCAGAGCTGCCCTTGTCGGCCGGCGACAATGCAGAGTGGCAGTGGCTGGCAATCTTGCACCCCGCGCAGGCAGAGGTCTGAAGAATGCGAACAGTCACAATGCCATCGCCTATGCGCTCTACAACGCCATCATGCCGTATTTTGCTGCTCATAGATGATGCAAAGGTACTGCAAAAATATGAATTATGGATTGCGATTTACATCTTTTTTCAAAAAACATTCGTAATCGTTTGCAGTTATAAACCTTTTTTTATACTTTTGTAGCGGCATAGATAACAAAAACAGTCATGAAAGCTACAGAACAAACATTACAGCAGATTGAGCGGGCGCTCAAAAAGACGGCAGAGAAGTTTCCCGCCGGCAGCGAGCCTACGCAGCTGACCGACATTCATGTCCGCGTGACCCAGGAGACGGGCGAGCTGGTGACCTTTGACGATGACGACAAAGAGATTACCCGCTGCGTGGTCGAGCAATGGATTGACAACAAAGACGCCGACTTCTACGAGCAGCTGGCCACGCCCATCCGCCGCTGTCTGGAGCGCCACAAGAGCCTCATAGAGAGCATGGGCATACTGAAACCCTACGCGTTTGTGCTGGAAGACGACGAAAAGGAGAGCATAGCCGAGCTTTATGTCGTTGACGACGATACGGTCATCATAGACTCCGAGCTGATGGCCGGTCTCGATGAAGACCTGAACGACTTCTTCGAGAAGCTCATCAAAGACTGAGGCCAGCCGAGGCGTCTGCACGGCAGCATCGGGTCGCGGCCCATCGCCCCCTATGCAACCCAGCGGAAAACCATGGCAAGACCCGCCTTTTCAGCAGAAAAACGCCCCGCTTTTCCTGAAAAAAGCGGCACTTTAGCCGAAAAACTCACGGAGTAATTTTCCTAAAGCGCCACTTTAGCGCCAAAACTCGCGGAGTAATTTCCAAAACTCGGCGCTTTTCGGCTCAGCCCTCGGGTGACTTTCTGTTTTGTAACAAGTGGGGGCTGCCGATGTTACACATAACAAAGAAAAAACCAGTTTCCCTATATATAGTAGCTGAACAGGCTGGATGCCCTGCACCCGCGACACCCTCGACACCCCGGGGTGT
>JAFLSH010000118.1 GCA_022511055.1 Prevotella sp.
AAATACTCCGTGAGTTTTGCGGCTAAAGTGCCGCTTTAGGAAAATTACTCCGTGAGTTTTTGGCAAAACTCATGGCGTTTTTCGGCCAAAGTGCCGGGTATTTTTCGTAACTTACCGCTTTTTCACTCTAACATGCTGAGTTGCGAGACGGACAGACGGACTTGTCAGCGCAAGTCTGGGCAGGGCACCCAGTCGCGCGTATAGTCTTTTACGCGGCGGTCAGCCAATTCCGTGTCGCAGCCGTAGGTGTAGGTGACTCTGACGATAGGGCCGACACCGTGCGCTGCCGGCTGCACCAATTTCAGGTCGAGCCTTGATGCCTCGGTCAGCTGCACTGACAGCGAATCGGCAGTGAGCAAGGTCATTACACTACGCCCGTTCAGCAAGTTTGTTACTTCAGCCTCCATGCCAGCCTCCATGAAGTCAAGCATGTCAAGCCTGTTGTTTTGCGAGAGCAGAGGCAGCAACGAGTCAGGCATTGAGATAAACAAATCGCTCAAAATGCGAGCAGGCAGCGGATTGGCTGACACCGTGTCGCCCTTAGCATCTGAGCCGTTGGCAGCCAGCGCCTCTGATGGCTGCGCCCAGACGAAAGCGGACATCAGGCATCCCACTAACAGCACAGACACAGACAGCCGTGAACGCCGTGCGTGCAAACGCGAGGCACACCTGCACAAGCGAGGGAGTTGAGGTAGATATTTCATAGTCAATGACATTACGTTTTCTGGTTTTTACTATCTGGGAATCCGCGGCACACGCTGCGCCAGCTGCATCATCATGACAGCCGACAGGGCGGCAGTCTCCGTTCTCAGGCGGCTACGCCCTAAAGTGACCGAGACAAAGCCGGCCTGCTGCGCCTCTTCAACCTCACCCACCGAGAAATCGCCCTCTGGCCCGATAAGCACCAGCGCATCAGCACCTGCCGGCAACTGACACAGCGCTTCAAAAAGGTCTGTGCGAGGTATCTCGTCATAGCAGTGGGCAATATAGCGGTGTGTCTCCTGATGTGGGCTGGCCACAAAACTGCGGAAGGTGGCCATCTCGTTAATCCGTGGCATAAAGGGCTTTCGGCTCTGCTTCACGGCCGACACTACTATCTTTTCTATGCGGCTCTGCTTCACCACGTGCCGTTCCGAGAAAGCACAATCAAGGAACGACAACTCGTCAATGCCCACCTCCGTGGCTTTCTCTGCCAGCCACTCCACGCGGTCAATCATCTTTGTGGGAGCCATGGCCAGATGCAGATGCCCCGCCCACTGCGGAGGCTGCGGCAGCTTGGCCTTCAGCTCATAGTAGCAGTGGTGGGTGGCTGCAATGGTCACTTCTGCACTGTAGAAATTGCCCCGCCCATCCATCAGCATGATTTCGTCACCGCCCTTCAGGCGCAACACGCGCGTAGCATGCATGGCTTCATCCTGTGGCAGCTCGTTAGAGGTCTCAGCATCAGGAGCGTAGAAAAATCGTACTTCTTTCATGTCTATTCCTCCTTTGCCCGCCTCTGTATTTCATCATGCAGATGAGAGGCCAGCCGGTAGTCTTCGTTTTCTATGGCTTTAGCCAGCTCTTTGTTCAGCCGTTCCAAATCTATGGTGTTGATAGGAATCGAAAGCCCCCGCGAGTTGGGCACATAGTCAGTACATTGGCGGCGCATCAGCATCTCGTCAATGTAAAGGGGTATGCCTGAGATATAACTCAGCAGTATGGCATCTGTCATGCGGATATTGTGCATGCGCAGTGTCTGCTTGTTGAGCAGGGTCACCAGGTAGCGGCCATTCAGCACATTGTAGACCATCATCTCAAAGTCGTTGGCTGTCAGCCCATCGCCGAACAGCAGGCCGACCAAGACTTCTGGCAGCATGGTCGACAAGTCGGGCGTATGCCTGATGCGCAACAGGAATTGCTGAGCCATGGCCTTGTCGCATATCACGGTCAGGGCGCGACACTTGGCTTGGTCTGTCAGCACAACAAGCGAGGTGCCGTCAGCTCCCTCTATGTCCTTGACCGTCTGAAATATGAGTTGCGTGCGTTCTTTCATACCTGTTCGTTCAGATTTGTTTCGGATGGAAAATTAGAGCAAAGACCACGCCCACCACTAAGGCATAGACCGAGAAAATAGTCCATACAGATGTCCACGCCACCGTTCCATCAGCCGCCGTGTTCAGGTTGACCACCATCTGGGCGCAAAGTGAGCCGATGGAAGCGCCAATGCCATTGGTCATAAGCATAAAGAGCCCCTGGGCTGACGAGCGGATGGAAGCATCAGTGGTCTTATCGACAAACAGCGAGCCGGAGATGTTGAAGAAGTCGAAGGCCACGCCGTAGATAATCATGGAAAGAACGAAAAGGAAGATGCCTGGCATGCCAGGATTGCCAAAGCCCAGGAACGCAAAGCGCAGCACCCACGCAAACATGGCAATGAGCATGACCGGCTTGATGCCATAATGCTTCATGAAGAAAGGCACCAGCAGTATGCAGCAAGTCTCCGACACCTGAGACAGAGAATACAAGATGTTGGCATGCTGCACGCCAAACGTTGCGGCATATTCGGGAATGGCCTTAAAGCTCTCTATGTAGGGGGTGGCAAAGCCGTTGGTAATCTGCAAGCTGACACCCAACAGAGATGAGAAGATGAAGAAGATGGCCATATCCTTCTGTCTGAACAGCATGAAAGCCTTCAGCCCCAGTGTGTCAACCAGTGACTTCTTCTCGTCTTTCGGTGCCAGCGGGCAGGCTGGGAGCGTGAAGGTGTAAAGGAAGAGCAACAGGCTCAGCACACCAGAGGTCACAAACTGCATTTCCGTGTCCTTATAGCCCATAAGGTCGACAAACCACATGGTGCAAATGAAGCCGACCGTGCCGAGTACGCGAATGGGCGGGAAATCCTTCACGATGTCCATGCCCGCCTGTGTCAGCGCATTATAGGCTACAGAGTTTGACAAGGCTATTGTCGGCATATAGAACGCCACGCTTACCGAGTAAAGCGAAAAGAGAACGGCAAACTGCATGTTCTCGCCCCCGGTATGCCCATACCAGGCAGCGGCAAACATAAAGAGGCCGGCCAGCAAATGGCAGTAGCCCAGCAAGCGCTGAGCCGGAATCCACTTGTCGGCCACAATGCCCATGAGGGCAGGCATGAAAATGCTGACAAATCCCTGCATAGCAAAGAAATAGCCTATATATGAGGCCATGCCGATGCGCCCCAGATACAGTCCCATACATGTAAGGTAGGCACCCCATACGGCGAACTCCAAGAAGTTCATCAGTGCCAGGCGGATTTTCAGATTCATACTTTACTCTTTTTTAGGTTTCTGAATTCTTGTGTCTTTGTCAAGGTGCAGGAGCTTCCGAGGGGGATGCTGTGCATTCGTTGGCAGCTGCTGACTCTCAGATGGCGTTGCCAGTTCAGCCTTGGCAGAGTCTGCATCTGCTTTCAGGCTGTCAAGTTTCAGGCTATCCGTGGCAAGGCTGTCAGTTCTCAGGCTGTCTTTCTTGTCCGCCTCACTCTCCGTCTGCTGACTGCGGAACTTGATGAAGCGCAGCTGGCTGATGAACATCAGCCGCAGTGCCTGGCTCTTGTCATCACGCCCAGCCGAAAGGTAGAGGAAGCCACGAATACGCTTGGCTTTCAGCTTATTGATGGCCGCTATCCGCAGCTGGGTTGCGCCCGATACGCTCAGGTGCGAAGTGTTAGAGACCACACTGTCGTTATCGTAAGTAACTGTTACATAGGCCACCGCCGACTTCGAGCCGCTCTGGTAGAGATAGTCAGACATGAAGCTGAGCATGAAGGAATCACCTTCACGGAAGGTGGTGTCGGCCTCAATCGAAAAGTCAAAGCGATTATAGGGGGCATGGGGTGTCAGCAGCACTTCGGTGCGGTCAGCCCAGATGTTAGCCGTATCGCCATTGGAGCTAAGGGTGGCATAACGGTCTACCTCGCTCTGCGATGTACCTAATGCAAGGGCCTGGTCGCTCAGCCTGTCAGCCACGCGCTTATAGATTTTCTGGAAACGGTCAGCCCTGACATAGTAGTAGACCAGCGAGGAGTCGAACTCTGCCCGGGTGATACCATGCTTCTGCAACACCGCATTGAAATACAGCTCTTTGTAGTATTGGGCATCTTCATAGCTTCCCTCTTGCTGCTGTGCTATTCCCTGCGCCAAATGGAAATCTACGAGAATATCTTCCATGTCATCCGGCTGTATGTACTTCCGGGGCACGGTGGGCTTGCATGCTGCCAACAGCAATGCGCCAATGGCTGACACAATGAAGAGTCTACAGAGTTTCAATGGGCGGGTCGGTAGGATTTTTTGATTCGGTTGATTCTGTGGTTGCGGCAGTTTCCTGGTCAGTCTGACTTTCCTTCTGATTGACAAGTAACATCATTTCCTTCTGATAGAATATCAGTATCAGGATTACACTGACAGAGATGCTGGCATCAGCAAAGTTGAACACAGGGCTGAAGAAGATGAACTCTTCCCCACCCCACACAGGCACCCACTCAGGCCACGTGGTGACAATGAGCGGAAAATAGAACATGTCAACGACCTTACCCATCAGGAATGGGGCATAGCCCGTGCCAAAGTCAACGAAATAGCTGACAAAATAAGGCGATGAGGCGTTGAAGCAGAGCCCATAGAACATGCAGTCGATAAGGTTGCCCATTGCCCCGGCCAGCACCATAGACAGGCAGACAATATAGCCAACGCGAGCGCGCTGCCGCACCTGCATTGCGATGTAATAGGAAAGCAAGCCTATGGCCACCACACGCAAGAGCGACAACACGAGCTTCGAGCCCAGCTGCATGCCAAAGGCCATGCCATTGTTCTCGATGAAAGTGATGTAAAACCATGAAGTGATGCGGATGCTCTCATGGAGAGTCATCGAAGTCTTGACCCAAATCTTGATGACTTGGTCAATAACGAGTATTGCGACAGTGATAATGACTGCCAGCCATCCGCTGTTCAGCCTTTTCTTGTTGGTGTTCTGGGTCACTTCTTCTCCATCATTTTCGACTCAACGGACAGCGTGGCATGTGGCACGGCGCGCAGGCGTTCCTTCGGAATGAGCTTGCCTGTCATGCGGTCTATGCCGTAAGTCTTGTTCTCTATGCGTACCAAGGCAGCCTTGAGGCCCTGAATGAACTTCTGCTGCCGGGTAGCCATGGTGATAATCTCTTCTTTCGACTGTGCGGCACTGCCTTCTTCGAGTGCCTTGTAGGTCGGTGATGTATCATCAACGTCATTAGAGTCCTGATTGGTCAGCACACGCATCATCTGGTCGTAGTCGCGCTGCGCCAAAGCTAACTTTTCATTGATAATACTGCGGAACTCTTCAAGTTCCTCGTCATTGTAACGTGTTTTTTCTGTTGCCATAGTTGTAGTGTTTTTGGTTATTAGTTATTTTACGATAGAAGTTGAAGAAGGCTATCAAACCTTCTCCAACTTAATGTTTATCTTAAAGTTGTCAAATTCAACTTCCTGACCATCATTTGGTTGCACATTGATAGCATTGGCCAGCACCTGCGTGCTGATATAGTCGCCGTTAGCGGCAATAGCCTTCTCTATCTCATCGTTTGGCGCGATAGTCACCACTATGCGGTCAGTAATCTCGAAGCCGCTCTTCTTGCGCAGATTCTGAATGCGATTCACCAGTTCGCGAGCCATGCCCTGCGAGCGCAACTCATCAGTCAGCTCAATGTCGAGTGCAACGGTGAGGTTACCCTCATTGCCCACGAGCCAGCCCGGAATATCTTCGCTGATAACTTCCACATCAGCAAGGTCTATAGTAACGGGAGCAGGGGCATCAGGTATGCTCAGCGTGAGCTGCCCCTGCTGTTCCAGCTGCGTAATCTGCTCCTGCGAGAGCTGGTCGACGGCAGCGGCCACACCCTTCATGAGCTTGCCAAACTTCTTGCCCATGGTGCGGAAGTTACACTTCACCTTCTTGACCAGTATGCCCTGTCCGCTGACATACTTCAGTTCCTTGACATTCACTTCTTGCAAGAAGATGTCTTTCACTGAGTCCAGCTGGCGGCGCTGCTCTTCATCAATGGCCGGAATCATGATGGTCTGCAAAGGCTGTTTCACCTTGATGCTCTCCTTGCGGCGCAGGGCCAGCACGATGGTGGTAACACGTTGAGCCAGAAGCATGCGCTGCTCCAGCTCGGTGTCTACCATCGACAGGTTAGCCTTGGGGAAGCTATCCAGATGAACAGAGTCCAGCTTTCCACCGAGGTCACGATAGAGCTGGTCAGCATAGAACGGAGCAAAAGGTGCCAACAGCTTGGCCACAGTCATCAGACAGTGATAGAGTGTCTGGTAGGCCGACAGCTTATCAGCATCCATATCCTTGCCCCAGAAGCGCTTCTTATTCAGGCGGACATACCAGTTCGACAAATCATCATTGACAAAGGCATCAATGAGGCGGCCGGCCCTGGTGGGGTCATAATTATCCAGCTCGCGCGTAACACCATCCACAAGGGTGTTCAGGCACGAGAGAATCCAACGGTCGAACTCAGACGTAGGCTTCTCTGGTGCCGATTCAAGCACCGCCGGGTCGAGCTGGTCAACGTTGGCATACATGGCAAACAGCGAGTAGGTGTTATACAACGTGCTAAAGAACTTGCGGCTCACCTCTGCCACGCTCTCCGGGTCGAACTTCAGGTTATCCCACGGCTCGGAATTGGTCAGCATATAGAAGCGGACTGCATCTGAGCCATATTTCTCTATCATTTCAAAGGGATTGACCACGTTGCCAACGTGTTTCGACATCTTATTGCCCTTGGCATCTAACACCAAGCCGCTGGAAATGACATTCTTGAACGCCACAGAATCGAAAATCATGGTGGCAAGGGCGTGTAACGTGAAGAACCAGCCACGGGTCTGGTCGACACCCTCATTGATGAAGTCGGCGGGGAAAGCCAGCCGCTTGTCGATGAGTTCATGATTTTCAAAGGGATAGTGTATCTGGGCGTATGGCATGGCACCCGAGTCAAACCAGACATCAATCAGGTCAGTCTCGCGCTTCATGGGCTTTCCATCTGCGCCTACCAGCACTATCTGGTCTACGTATGGCCGGTGGAGGTCTATGCGGTCATAGTTCTCCTTCGACATATCGCCCGGCACAAACCCGTTCTTCTTCAGCGGGTTCTCAGCCATGACACCAGCCTTGACAGCCAGCTCTATCTCGTTATACAGCTCCTCTATCGAGCCGATGCACTTTTCCTGTTTGCCATCTTCATCACGCCAGATAGGCAGCGGTGTGCCCCAGAAGCGCGAGCGCGACAGATTCCAGTCGTTCAGATTCTCCAGCCAGTTGCCAAAGCGCCCCGTACCAGTGCTGGCGGGTTGCCAGTTGATGGTCTTGTTCAGCTCGAACATGCGCTCTTTCTTGGCCGTGGAACGGATAAACCATGAATCCAACGGATAGTAGAGTACCGGCTTGTCCGTGCGCCAGCAGTGCGGATAGTTGTGTACATGCTTCTCTATCTTGAACGCCTTGCCCTGCGCCTTGAGGTCCATGCAGATGCTGATGTCAAGTGTCTCATCTTTGTCGGTCAGCTTCTCGTCATAGGCATTCTTGACATAACGGCCCGCAAATTTCTGCCACTCACTAACATTCAGGTAGTTAGCAACAAAACTCTCATCTAAATCTTCAATGTTGAAATACTTGCCCTGCAAGTCAACCACCGGGCGCTCCTGCCCCTTCTTGTCGACAAGCACAATGGGCGGAACACCTGCCTTCTTGGCCACAAAGGCATCATCTGCACCAAAGTTCGGGGCAATGTGAACAATACCTGCACCATCTTCTGTGCTGACATAGTCGCCAGGGATGATGCGGAAAGCTCCGTCTGTCAGCGGTTTGATGGCAGGCATCAGCTGTTCATAGCCAATACCAACAAGGTCAGTACCCTTATAATGAGCCACCACGTGCCAGGGTATTACCTTGTCGCCCGGCTTGTAGGCGCTGAAGTCAGCATCTTTGCCCTCTTCTTTGAAATAGGCGCTCAACCGAGCCTCAGCCAGCACAACCGTGATGGGATTGCCGTTATATGGGTTGAAGGTCTCAACAGCCACATAGTCAATCTTCGGCCCTACGCAGAGGGCAGAATTGGCTGCCAAAGTCCACGGTGTGGTAGTCCATGCCATCATGTAGACTGGCGTGTCAGCCTGATGCCAAGTATCAGCAAAATCCTTTGTCAACACCGCGCGCCCCTCGCTCAGCACCTTGAACAATGCCGTGCAGGTAGTGTCTTTCACATCGCGGTAGCAGCCGGGCTGATTCAGCTCATGGCTCGACAGACCTGTGCCTGCCGCGGGCGAATAGGGCTGAATGGTATATCCCTTGTAGAGCAGCCCTTGGTCATAAAGCTGGCGAAGCAGCCACCAGAGGGTCTCAATGTATTTGTTTTCGTAGGTAATATAAGGGTTATCCAAGTCCACGAAATAGCCCATGCGCTCGGTCAGCTCACGCCATTCCTGCGTAAACTTCATGACGTTCTCGCGACACCGATGGTTGTAGTCTTCAGTCGAGATATAGCGCGGCGACTCGTGGTTGTCTATGTCGGCCTTGGTGATGCCGAGTTCCTTTTCAACGCCCAACTCCACGGGCAGTCCGTGGGTGTCCCAGCCAGCCTTGCGCTTCACCTGGAAGCCCTGCATGGTCTTATATCGGTTGAAGGTGTCCTTAATGGTACGTGCCAGCACGTGGTGAATGCCCGGATGGCCGTTGGCCGAGGGAGGGCCTTCAAAGAATATGAACTGCGGGCAGCCCTCGCGCTCGTCTACGGAACGCCAGAAAATATTCTTTTCGCGCCACTGCTGCAGCACATCATTATTAACCTGAATCAAGTTCAAACCGCCTGGTTCGGCAAATTTTTTGCTCATGTTTCTATTATCCTTGTTTTTACCATTACTAATTTAGCTTGCAAAGGTACTCATTTTTTTTGATTTTCCAAAAGAAATAAAACTTTTTTAAGTCGCAGGGCATTTGAAGCGGTTGCATTTTGAAGTCCAGTCCGAACAGAGTCGGTCGGCTCATCGCGCCCTATACTATTCAGTGAAGAGTAACTGCGGAAAAG
>JAFLSH010000119.1 GCA_022511055.1 Prevotella sp.
CATTAGAATAGTTTCATAAACCCGAATGGGAGCTTCCGCGGAAGTTCCCATTTTTCTTTTCGTAGACATTTTCGGCGCAAATGAAACGCACGAACTGGGCATCGCGCACCTAAGGCAACGGGGCGAAAGGCCCGTGCGTATTAGGCATGAGAGGGGGAATGGGAAAAATGCACGTCTGCCGCCGGAACAACAGAGGCTTTTCAGGGGCGTAACTTCACAGCAACACCGATATCGGTGATACCGGGCAGAATCTCGCGCTTCATGTTGTGGCGGATGCCTATGCTGAGCGAGTCGCCCGGATTCAGCTCGATGTCGGTCAGGGGGAAGCTGTACTGGAAGCTGGTGACTCCCTTGCCCTTCATGTTGCCCTTGCTGTCGATAAGGCTGCAGTTCAGCGTGTCGCTGCGGGTGATGCCCATGGGCAGCCTTTGCTGCTCGACAATGAGACAGAGCCCCTGGAAGGGGTAGAGGGTGTTGATGCGCAGGCGCACCTCCTCGCGGTAGATGCCGCCTTGCTCTATGGCGCTGACCCTGAAGTTCAGCGTGTCGTTCTTGTCCCAGCCCGTGGTGGGCGGGTGTTCGTAGTGGGTGTAGACCGTCTGCCGGTCGCAGGCCGCTATCAGGGCTGTTGCCGCTGCTGCCAACAGCAGGCGGCGGGCTTGTCTACTGATGGTCATCGCCGGGCTTCTGCTGCTGTTTGTCGGCCTTTGGTCGGTTGTCGGCCTTTGGCTGGCCGTTGCCTTTCGGCTGCTGGTTGTCGGCTGCCTGCGGGCGTGCCTTTTTCTTCTTCTTTTTCTTCTTGGCCTTGTCGAAGCGGGTGATGCTGTCGCCGGCCAGCAGGTCCACGGGCTTGTTCTGCTCGCGCTGCTTGTCGTCTTCCTGTAGCGTGAGGGGCTTTTCGCCGTGGCGATTCATGTCGATAATCTGCCTTGCGCGCGCCGCCGAGATGGTTTCCAGGTTGGCGGCCATGTTCTTGTCGGTGGAGTAGGTTATCGTGGCGGCCAGAATGTCGCTCTTGAAGTGGTAGTAGTCGGCATCCTGTGTCTGCAGCACTATGTCCTTGCTGGGCAGCCGGCGGCCTGCCTCGATGTAGTCGTCGACCTCGTAGTTCAGGCAGCACTTCAGCTTGGCGCACATGCCTGCCAGCTTCTGCGGATTCAGCGAGATGTTCTGGAAGCGGGCCGCGCCCGTGGTCACGGAGACGAAGTTCTTCATCCACGTGGCGCAGCACAGCTCGCGCCCGCAGGGGCCTGTGCCGCCGATGCGCCCGGCCTCCTGTCGCGCTCCGATTTGCTTCATCTCTATGCGCACGTGGAAGGCTGCGGCCAGGTCTTTGATGAGCTGGCGGAAGTCGACCCGCTCGTCGGCAATGTAGTAGAAGATGGCCTTCTGGCCGTCGCCCTGATACTCCACGTCGCCGATTTTCATCTCCAAGCCCAGCCCCTTGGCTATCTCGCGGCTCTCAATCATGGTGTCATGCTCGCGGGCCTTGGCCTCGCGGAACTTCTGCATGTCGACCTCGCGCGCCAGCCTGTAGACCCGCTTGATGTCATCGGCCGACTTCAGGTTGGCCTTCTTCAGCTGCAGCTTGACCAGCCTGCCTGTCAGCGTGACCACGCCTATGTCGTGCCCCGGGTTGGCCTCAACGGCCACTATGTCGCCTTTCTTCAGCGGCAGGTTGTTCACGTTGTGGTAGTAGCCCTTGCGGGTCTGCTTGAACTGCACTTCCACCAGGTCGGTACTCTCTGCGTTGCCGGGCACGTCGGCCAGCCAGTCGTAGGTGTTCATCTGGCGGTCTTGCCGCCCGATGGCCTGGCGGCATAGTCCGCGGTCGCAGCCTGTCTTTATTTTGTACTCTTTATCCATAGTCTAAGCCCCCTTTTGTGGCGGGGGTGTGTCTGAACAAGCGTCTATCAGACTGTTTCTTTATATATAATGGTGTAGGGTGCCTGCGCTTGTCCAGGCTCCCTTCCTCCAGGGTTTCTCAGGAGGCTTTGCTCAGCAGCAGCGTGATGGTGTGCAGCGCGAAGTCGAAGAACAGAATCCGGGCGTTCACGTTCTGCCCTATGTCGCGTATGGCCAGGTTGGCCATGTCGTAGAACGGCATGATGTTCTGCTCGTTGATGAAGCGGGCGAAGTTGCGGGCGAAGTCCTCCTCCTTCTGTGTCATGTAGCAGAGTTCCTGTTGCTGGAAATTGTACATGAAGCACTCGCGCGTCATGCGCAGGAAATAGGTGAGGAAACGCTTCTGCTTCTCGCGGCCGAAGCCTGCCACCACCTCTGACCATTTGCGCAGGTCCCTGACCTTGCGCTGATAGGCCAGCCGCATCAGCTGCATGTAGAGGTCGAGAAACAGCTCGCTCTCGGAGTCGAGCTGCAGCTCTTCCAGTGCCTTCAGCCAGCTGCCGTTGGCCAGCCGGCTGATGCGCAGGGCATCGGCCTCGCTGATGGCGCGGCGCTCAACGAGCGCGTGGCTGATGGCCGACTGGTCGATGGGGCGCACGTCGATGCGCTGCACACGGCTGCGGATGGTCTCCAGCAGGCGGTCGGGCTCCTCGCTGACCATGATAAACACCGTCTGCTGGGGCGGCTCCTCTATCAGCTTCAGCAGCTTGTTGGCGCAGGCTATGTTCATGCGCTCAGGCAGCCAGACCACGCTGACCTTGCGGCCGCCCTGGCTCGACTTGAGTGACAGCTTCCTGACCAGCGCATCGCTCTCGCCCGCCGTAATGATGGCCTGCTGGTTTTCGCCGCCCATGGCGGTCATCCATTCGTCCATGCTGAAGTAGGGTGTCTGCGTGACCAGCTGGTGCCAGTTGGGCGCGAAGTCGTCGGAGACGGGCATGTGGTCGCTGCCCATCGAGGGCAGCTTGATGGTGGGGTAGGTGAAGTGCAGGTCGGGGTGTTCCAGCTTGCGCAGCATGGGGCTCTCCTCGGCGCTGGTGCCCGGCTGTCCGCCGGCGGTCTCAAGCAGCCGGCAGGCAAAGGCTATGGCCAGTGCCTTCTTGCCCACACCCTGCGGGCCGCAGAGCATAATGGCATGTGGCAGGCGGTCTTCGCTGACCATCTGCATCAGCCGCTGCTTCACGTCTTGCTGACCTATCACCTCGTCGAATCTCATGCCCTGTTTTCTTAGCTTAACAGACTGAGCTGCCTGACAATCTCCACCACGGAGTCTACGGCTCCCACGGTGTAGAAGTGAATGTTCTTGACTCCTCCGGCGTAGAGTTCCCGGCACTGCTCAACGCACCAGTCGATGCCCAGCCGGCGGGCATCCTCGTCAGTCTGGCACTTCACGATTTCGCGCGCCAGCGGCTCGGGAATGTCGCAGTGGAACGTCTTGGGCACCATGGTCAGCTGGCTCAGCTTGGCCAGCGGCTTGATGCCGGGGATAATGGGAATGGTAATGCCCGCCGCCCTGGCCTTGCCGACAAAGCTGAAGTACTTGCTGTTGTCGTAGAATAGCTGGGTCACGGCGTACTGCGCCCCGAGCTGCTGCTTTTCCTTCAGGTACTGCATGTCCATCTCGAGGTTGGGAGCCTCTTCGTGCTTCTCGGGATAGCATGCCACGCCGAAGCTGAAGGGCCGGCCGGGATTCTTGATGGGAGTGCCATCGGCAAAGAAGCCGTTGTTGAACGCCGTCACCTGCCTGATAAGCTCAGTGGTGTGGGTGTGGCCGCCTGGGGTGGGAACAAACCTGCTGTCCTCCCTGGCTTTGTCGCCACGGAGCAACAGCAGGTCGTGTATGCCCAGGAACTGCAGGTCGAGCAATTCGTATTCTATGTCCTCTATCGTTGCGCCGCTGCATATAACGTGCGGCTGCACCGGGATGTGGTAGCGCTGCTGAATGGCTGCGGCTATGGCCACCGTGCCGGGCCGGCGGCGGATGCGCTGCCGCTCGAACTGCCCGTTCCCCAACTCTTTGTAGACATATTCAGAGTGGTGGGTAGTGATGTTGATGAAGGCCGGATTCAGTGCTGCCAGCTTGTCGATGTCGCTGAACAGCTTCTCCGTGCCAGTCCCCTTCAGCGGGGGTAGCACTTCGAAAGAAAACCGCCTTTGCTCCTTATCTTGGTGAATGAATTCTGTTACGCCCATTGCATGAATGTGTCATCACTGTTGTGTAATCCGTTGCAAAGTTAGTAAAAAAGCTACAGAATTCACAGACTTTTGCCCGAAAAGTTGCGTTTTACCGCAAAATTCGGGCATCGGTCTCTTACTTCTTCACCTTGTAGATGCGGAAGGTCATCGCGGGCACCTCATCGGTCAGCACGGCGTTTGACTTGCCTGCCTCGACAGTGGCGCTGCCCGTTCTCGGGATAATCTTCTCAGGCTGTTCGAGCGTGTTCTCGTCATCCATGTTGCTGTGGCTCAGGGTGATGGTCTCCGCCGTGCGGCCGCCCTTCAGCCCCAGCAGGTTTACGCTGATGGGCTGCGGCTGCTTCGAGGTGTTCACCACCTTGACAATCACTTCGCCCGTCTCCTTGTCGAAGACAGACGAGGCAAACAGCCCGTCCTGGCCTTCCTGTCCGGCCACGGGCTTGCCCTGCATGGTCAGCGGCAGCACGTTGGTGCCCTTGTTAGTGGCAAAGAGCTGCTGCACGTAGTAGCTCACCGACTTGAATGAGTTCAGGTTGTCAAACCAGATGGCATCAGGGCGCCACTGCCACCCCTCAACATGGGCAAACAGCGGGGCGTAGGTGGCCATGTGTACTATGTCGGCATTGCGCTCGATGCCTGTCATGTGGGCGGCCTCGTAGAGCGCGGTCTCGTAGTGATTCCACTTCTTGCCGCGGCCGTGGCAGGCATATTCGCCGGCAAACACCTTCGGGCCTTTGCGGTCGTAGCTGTCGTAGCGCAGACCGTGGGAGAGGAACCACTGCTCGTTGCGGTAGTAGTGTTCATCGTAGAGGTCAACCTTCAGCTCCTTCATGCGGGGCTGCAGCAGGTCGAAATCCCAACCCTCAGAGTTGGGGCCTGTTGTGCCGATGAGCTTCAGCTGCGGGTACTGCTTGCGAATGGCATCAGAGAACTTCTTCAGGCGCTCGGTGAAGACAGGGCCGAAGCCGCCGTGCTTCTCGTCATAGTCCCACTGCTCATTGCCGATTCCCAGGTACTTCAGGTTGAAAGGCTCGGGGTGGCCCATCTCGGCGCGCACCTTACCCCATTTGGAGTCGGCAGGGCCATTGGCAAACTCCACCAGGTCAAGGGCATCCTGGATATAGCTGTCAAGCTGGTCGACAGGTACGTGTATGCCGGGTTTCGTGGGGTCGGGATTCTGGAACTGGCAGCTCAGTCCGCACGAGATAACGGGCAATGCCTCGCAGCCGAAGTCCTCGCACAGCTGGAAAAACTCGAAAAAGCCGAGGCCGTAGGACTGGTAGTAGTCGGGGAAAAAGCGGTGGCCGAAGGTGTAGTGCCAGCGGTTCTCGTTCAACGGGCGGTTTTCCACCGGGCCGACCGTGTTTTTCCACTGGTAGCGGGTTTCCAAGTCCGTTCCCTCAACAATGCAGCCGCCGGGGAAGCGGAACACGCCGGGCTTCATGTCGAAGAGCGCCTGGGCCAAGTCCTTGCGCATGCCGTTCTCACGGCCCTTCCACGTGTCGGTGGGGAACAGCGAGATATGCTCGACATCGGTCACGGCCATCTCCTCACGCCCTGTGCGGCGGAGGAATATGCGCAACGCCCCCTTAGGCTCGGTGCGTGGCGACTTGATTTCGGCGGTGTATTTCTTCCACTCCTTGCCAGACACATCGATGCGAGCCGTGGCAAACTCCTGATTCTCGCCCATGGTGTCATTGTCTACTAACCGCACATCAAGGGTCGACTTGCCACCTTCCGGGCAGCGCGCCCAGACCGAGAAGCGGTAGGTGGCATCTTTCTTGACTGATATGCCGAAGAAACCTTCGTTCTCAAGTCCCGTGAACTTGTCGTTGTGGCCCGGGTAAAACAGGCGCACATAGTGGGGATTGCGCTCGAAGGGGCCATCGTTGCGCACCTCGAACTTGCCATAGGCGCGCCAGCCCATCAAGTGCTGCGGAAACTCGAAAGAGCGGTTTTTCACCATCTCTGCATAGAGTCCGCCATCGGCAGCATAGTTAATGTCCTCGAAGAAAATGCCGTACATGGTTGACTGTACGGGAGCCCCCAACTTCTGGGTCTTCACGTCTAATACGTGGGGCTGTGCGGCGGCGCCCAAAAAGGCGCTGCAAGCCACGGCTAATGATAGATTTCTGAACTTCATTCTGTGTTGTTTTTGGTAAGTTAATAGTTTTATGCCGCAAAATTAGTTAAAAAATGTGTGAAAAGCAAGGTTTTTTCATTGAAAAACTGTACTTTTGTAACAAATTAAGAATTGAACAGAGAAAATCACATCAAAAAGTAATTACTTATGAAGAAAATACTCATCGCAGAAGACAACGATAGTAACTACATCTTGATGACTTACATACTGAAACGGTACTATCAGTTTGAAAGAGCAAGGAATGGTCAGGAAGCAGTCGACCTGGTGGAAAAAGGTGGTTTTGACCTCGTGCTGATGGATGTCAGCATGCCTGTCATGGATGGTCTGGAGGCTACCTCTATCATCAAGGCGGCACACCCCGAGCTGCCAATCATTGCGCTAACGGCCAATGCCTTCGACAGTGACCGCCAGCTGGCACTCAAGACCGGCTGTGATGAGTTCCTGTCAAAGCCTGTCAGCAGTGAAGCCTGCCTGAAGGCCATTGACCATTTCATTGGCAAGTAGTCCGCAGTCTTTTTCTTGTTGATTATCGTGATTCCATTTGCATAAACAGCAAATGGGGTTAGGGAAGTGTGAGGTAAAAGCAATACTCCCAGCTTGTGCCAGCCACAGTGGCGCATTTGGAGATTTGCAGGTTATTTCAATGTCTTAAACAGCCTATCCCACTGCGGCATAATCTCTTCTGCCCTGAACTTTGCAACCGATTTTGAGGCGTTTGCGCCCATCTCTTGGCGCAAGCTCTCATTCTCTATCAGCAAGCAGATCTTGTCGGCAAAAGAACGGATATCCCTGTTTTCTATCAAGAAACCATTCACGCCATGCGTTATGATATCCGCTGGGCCGTAAGGACAGTTGAAAGCTACTACCGGCAGACCGCAGCTCATGGCCTCTGGCAGCACCAGCCCAAAGGGCTCGAAACGTGAGGACAGCACAAACACACTGCTTTCCATGTATTTCTCGAAGATGTCTGGAGTAGGGGCATGCAACACCATGTTGATGTTCTTTTCGCTGAGCATCTTCTCGTAACCATCTTTCAGTTCCCCTTCCCCATAAGCATGGAGTACCCAGTCCGGGTGGCGTTGGTTGACTTGTTGCCAGATTTCAATCATGCTTGCAAAGTCCTTTTGCGCAGACATTCTGCCTACAAAGATAACTTGCTTCGACTTCAAGTCACTGTATCTTCCCGTGTCGTTCAGATGCACAACATTGGGAATGACAGTCACCCTCGGGCAACTCTGCCGCCAGTCATTGGCATCTCCTTCTGTCAGTGCCACCATACAGTTGGCTTTGCTCAAACACTTCATCTCATTCCTGAGCCGGAAACGATTCCAGAATGTAGTATTCTCATAGCGATATGCGTTACACAGAGAATGCGATTCGCAAATCAAGGGTATATCGCCTTTTACGGCAACGACCATGCTGACAAACTCCACACGTATGCAAACCATCACATCTGGCTTCAATTCATCTATGAGTGCTTTCAGCCGCTGCTTAAACAGCTTTTGCAATCTTTGGTAAGCTATCAGGCGTTTGATGCCTCGATATCTGTATTGATGATGAAAGCGAATATCCAAATCGTGGGTCATTACCTTGGCATCAAGAGGATAGGGTATGGGGTGCGGCCCTTGGTCTGTGGTGACAACATGCACGTTGTAGGCATAGTTCCGGGCCAGGTAGTTCATCTTATCGCGAAGCACCCGCTCTATGCCGCCCCAAACAGCCAACGCATCTGTAATATACAATACCCGCATCTTACTTATAGATAATCACAAAGAATGACACTAACCAACCCACAATACAGAGATGGAGACAGCGGTCTGTAGCTACAGCATTGGTAGGGTTGCCGCTTGTTCCGTAGACATTCATGGTTTGCATATAACGCAAGATGCCTGCAAGCACCCACACGCTGGTCAGATAGAGATATTGGGTTCCCATTCGCTCAATGACCTCATCAGACATGGTGTACATGATATAGCACACCATGGTAACAGATGCCACTATCGCTATTGCCCCGTTGATGAATGCCGTGTTATAGCCCATAATACTGGTGCGGGTGTTGTCGCCCGTTGTTTCGTAAATGCGGAATTCATCACTACGCTTGGCAAGTGCCAGAAACAGAGCCAGCAAAAATGTCATTAGCACCAGCCACTGCGAAATCCAGATGTTAGCGACCAAGCCGCCTATGAGTACACGCATGACAAACCCAATGGAGATAATCATCACATCGATAATGGCATACTGCTTCAGCTTGAGCGTGTAGGCTATGTTCATCAGCCAATATCCGCCTATGATGAAAAAAGCCAATGACAGATGGCTGCTACGGGTCAATGGCAGCAGCAGAAAAGCCCCCAATGTGCAGATGGCCATGAGGATATAGCCTTCGCTGATGCCGATGCGGCCAGAAGCGATTGGCCGGTGGCATTTCTTCGGGTGCAGCCTGTCTGCTGCCGCATCCTTGATGTCATTGAAGCAATAGATACTGCTGGAAATCAGGCAAAAAGAGGCAAATACAACAATCGTTTGCACGAGCATTTCCCCATTCAGCAAATTGTTGCTGAAGAAAATCGGTGCAAAGACAAAGAGATTCTTTATCCATTGCAAGGGGCGGAGCAGATTGAGGTATTCCCTGAGCTTCATTTCCTTTTTAATTTGCTGCAAAATTACAATAAAAATTTTACACTTCCAAATATTCCGGGATTTTTCGCGCACTTGAGCGACACCAGCCACAGAGCAACAAAAAAGCTAACCGTTGGTCTTTTCAAACGATTAGCCTTTCATTCTGGTGATCCGCTTGGGGCTCGAACCCAAGACCCCAACATTAAAAGTGTTGTGCTCTA
>JAFLSH010000012.1 GCA_022511055.1 Prevotella sp.
TGGGAGTTTTGAAAATTACTCCGTGAGTTTTGCCCGAAACTCACGGAGTAATTTTCCTAAAGTGCCGCTTTTTTGCCAAAACTCACGGCGTTTTTTCCCTAAAAGTACCCCTTTTTCAAGCCAAAAGCTGGTGGAAAGGCTGTTGATACAAAGATGTCTCATGTGGCGAAGCCCCCGACTGGTTGCGCCGCGACTCTGACCCGACCGCGGGGCGACTTAAATGCCGCTCAGTCTTTCTTCTTGGCATCCAGATGATAAAAGAAGGTCAGGCCGACATAGTAGTGGCGGTAGTCGCGCCACGTGAAGGTCTGCTGATAGGCCGACTGCTCGCTGCTGAAGCCGTCGCGGTTGTTGAAGAGGTCGTCAAACGAGAGTTTCAGATAGCCCTTGTTCTTCAGGATTTTGTAGGTGACCGAGGCATCCCAGTACAGGCGGTTGCGATTCATGCTCTGGGCGGTGTAGCCGTGGCGCAGCTCCTCCCTGATGACGCTTTTGAAGGTCAGCTTGCCCGCCGTGGCCGTGAGGTCTATGCCGAACTCGTTGAGCCAGAGGGTGGTGTTCTGCTCCGGCGAGGCCGAGAAGCGCAGCCGGTTGGCATCGTTGTGGGTGAAGACCTGCATCTTCAGCCAGTCCTTGTCGTACATCAGGCTCAGCCCGACCTTGGGCTGCAGCCTGCTCTGCTTGTTCAGTGTGCGCTCGGTCTGCGTGGGCAGCAGGGTCAGGTATCCGTATGCCTGTCCGCCGTTGAGCCGCAGGTCGCTTTTCAGCCGGAAATGCTCGCCCAGCCCCTGGTCGTAGTTCACCCGCACCTCCCACGTCTGGTCGCCCTTCACGCTTTCGGGGCGGGTTGTGTAGACCGCCGTGGCGGGGTTGTAGGTCAGGGCGTTCACGGTCGAGTGGTCGGTGGTGCGGTAGCTGGCGGTGGCGCTGAGCGAAGCCTGCTGGCGCGCCAGCACCAGGTTGTAGCTGAGTGACCAGTTGCTGGTGTGCGAGTCCAGCAGGTCGGGGTTGCCCTCCTCTATGTAGAGCGGGTTGGTCATGTCGCGGAAGCCAATGGTCTGCAGCAGCCTGGGCTGGCGGGTCGTGAAGCCGTAGTTGGCCTCCATGCTCATGGTCTTGGTCAGCCTCCACGTGGCCCTGACCGAAGGGTCGGCCACGAAGCGGTGGCGCACCGCCGCCGTGTCGAGCAGCCCCCGGCGGTAGTCCTGATGCTCGCGCAGCCAGCGCCCCGTCAGCCGCGGCATCAGCTGCGCGGTGCCCATGTTGATGGTCGAGCTGACCTCCGCCGTGTGGTTGTTGTGGTGGTATCGGTTGTCGTACGAGTTGGCATCGTCGGCCACCCCGCCCACGCTGAAGTCCTGCTGGCTGTGGTTGCGGTGGTGGTTCATGCGGTAGGTCATGTTCATCATCCAGCGCGGTGTCAGCCACAGCTTGTAGCGCGCCGAGGCTTCCACGTCGAGCGTGGCCGATGGGCTGCTGGACTGCTGGCTGAGCGCCTGCGAGTTGGCGGCGTTGCGGTGGTCGGTGATGGTGCGGTCGGTCCAGCTGTCGTTGTCCCCGTTGCTGTGGCTTATCGACAGCTTGGCCCCCAGCTCGCCTTCCTTCAGGTTGTACCACCACTCGCCTTCGCTCCTCAGCTCCAGCCAGTGCCCCTTGCTGTGGGCATCAACCAGTTGCGAGATGGTCGGCGCGTAGCCGCTGCCCACGTACTCCTCCTCCTGCTCGGTGGTCTCGCGGTTGGTGTCGCGGGTGTCTCGGTATGTTGAGGAGACGTTGAGCGACAGGTTGTTCAGCGTGTCAGCCCGCCAGAGCAGTTCGGCGCTGAAGGTCGGGCTCAGTGCCTGGTTGCTCGAGTAGTAGTCGGCGTGCTGCCGGCTGGCGGCGGTGTTCGGGAAGTAGGTCTCCGTCTCGGTGTACTCGGTGCCCCAATGGTTGTCGTGAAGCAGCCCTCCGTTGAAGGTGTAGTAGCTGTTCAGCTCTTTCCCGCCCTGCTTGCGCACCCAGTTGTGCTGCCAGGCCGCCGCGCCGTTCTGCTCCTCGCCGAACTGGTTGCCGCCTACCCATGAGCGGTAGTGCATGCTGGCGCGGTGGCGCGCGTCTATGTTGTTGACATCGGCAAACACCATCATGGGGTCGGTCTTCGACAGGCGATTCATCGACAGCCCCGCCTCGTAGTACTTCGGCGCCTGGTAGGTGGCCTCGGCGTTGCCGTACCAGCGGTCCAGGAATCCCGGCTTGATGCTGAGGTCAAGCACCATGTCCTCCTCGCCGTCGTTCCGGCCGGTGCGCTTCGCCAGGTCTGAAGCCTTGTTGTATGCCTTGATTTCCTGCACCGCCTCGGCGGGCAGCTGCCTGACCAGGTCGTTGCCGCCGAACAGGTTTTCGCCGTCCATGGTCAGGCGTATGGGCTTGCCGTTCCACGTCATCTTGCCGTCGTCGCCCACCTCCACGCCCGGCAGCTGCCTGATTAGCTCGTCGAGCCGTGCGCCGTCTTCCAGATGGAACGCCTCGGGGTGGAACACAATGGTGTCGCCGCGCACCGTAAACCGCCGCGCGCGGCCTTTCACCTCGACCATCTTCAGCATCTGCGGCGACATCTTCAGGCCGATGTCGCCAACGTCTATCGTGTCCTTCTTGCTGTCGGTAAATGCCAGCACGGGCTTCGACCTGGTGTAGTAGCCCAGCATGGAAGCCTCTATCGTCAGCCGCCCCTGGGCGTGGGCCATGAACACCCCGGTGGAGTCTGTGGTCTTGTACCATGTCGTTGTGCCATGGTCGTTGGAAAGTATCAGCCTGACCGAAGCCTCGGCCAGCGGCTCCTTCGTCTCTGCGTCTACTACGCGGCCGCGAATAATGTCGGCGTGGGCCGCAGGCGTTCCTGTCAGGGCCAGCAGGGCCGTCAGGAGGGTGAGAAAGCGGTGTCGTCTTGTCTTCATGGGTTTTCTCTAAGTGTTTCGTAGTCGCAAAGGTAGGTAATTTCTCTCAATAAAACTCTAAAGTGGCAGAATATTTAACATATAGTAGTGTTTTTTTTGCATATTTTTGAAGTTTTTAGAGCTGTGTAGCGGCGGCAAAGTCTTAAATATACTTAACGCCGCCATTTCTCGCCCGCCGGTTGAAGGCTTTTCCCGTTTTCTTTGTTATCTTTGCAGTCGCAAAACTGCAAGAATTATGGAAGAATATATTGTTTCGGCGCGAAAGTACCGGCCTATGTCGTTTGATGCCGTGGTGGGGCAGGCTGCCCTGACCACTACGCTGAAGAACGCCGTCAAGTCGGGCAAGCTGGCCCACGCCTACCTGTTCTGCGGGCCGCGCGGGGTGGGTAAGACCACCTGCGCCCGAATTTTTGCCAAGGCCATCAACTGCCAGAGCCCCACGGCCGAGGGCGAGGCCTGCAATGCCTGCGAGTCGTGCCAGTCGTTCAACGAGCAGCGCTCGTATAACATCTTTGAGCTTGATGCCGCCTCGAACAACTCGGTGGAGCATATCAAGACCCTGATGGAGCAGACCCGCATACCGCCGCAGGTGGGCAGGTACAAGGTGTTCATCATAGATGAGGTACACATGCTGTCGACCGCCGCCTTCAATGCGTTCCTGAAAACCCTTGAAGAGCCGCCCTCGCACGTCATCTTCATCCTCGCCACCACCGAGAAGCACAAGATACTGCCCACGATACTGAGCCGCTGCCAGATTTACGACTTCGAGCGCATGACCGTGCGCAACACCGTCGACCATCTGAAGCAGGTGGCCACGAAAGAGGGCATACAGTTCGAGGAAGAGGCGCTGGCGGTGATAGCCGAGAAGGCCGATGGCGGCATGCGCGATGCGCTGAGCATCTTCGACCAGGCGGCCTCGTTCTGCCAGGGCAACATCACCTACGCCAAGGTCATCGAAGACCTGAACGTGCTTGACACGGAGTACTACTTCAAAATCGTAGACGACAGTCTGCAGAACAAGGTGGCCGATGTCATGGTGCTGCTGAACGATGTGCTGGGCAAGGGCTTCGATGGCGGCCTGCTCGTTGGCGGCCTGGCCAAGCACGTCAGGAACGTGCTGATGGCCAAGGATGCGCAGACGCTGCCCCTGCTCGAAGTGAGCGAGCAGACCCGCGAGCGCTACCAGGCCCAGGCGCAGAAGTGCCCGACCCCGTTCCTGTACCAAGCCCTGAAACTGACAAGCCAGTGCGACATCAACTACCGCCAGAGCAGCAACAAGCGGCTGCTGGTGGAGCTGACCCTGATAGAGATAGCACAGCTGACCCAGCCCGATGAGGGGGCTGGCAGTGGGCGTAGGCCCAGACGATTGAAATCCCTGTTTAAGCAACTGATACAGCAGCCCAAGCCCCAGACAGCGGCATCGCAGGTGGCCGCGGCCCCGGCTGTTGTGTCCACTCCCCGGCGAGAGGAGCCTGTCTCGCCCGCAATAAGCCAGCCGGCACCCGCGGCGCCGAAGACCGCGAAGCCGATTGTGAAGCTCGCCTCGTTTGGCACCTCGTGGAGCCAGCTCCGCAAAGCCTCCGTGTCGCCGAAGATGACCATTCTGCCGGGCACTACGCCGGGCGATGACCGCAAGACGGCCGAACACCGGGAGTTTACGCAGCAAGAGCTGGAGCTGCAGTGGATGTCCATGTGCAACCGCATGCCGCAGAAACTGGTCGGCATAGCCACGCGCATGAAGAACATGAATCCCGCCATCAAGGCGTTCCCCCACATCGAGGTAACGGTGAGCAACGAACTGATAGAGAAGGAAATGGCCAACATCCAGGGCAGCATCGTCAACACGCTGAGGCTCTATCTGCACAACAGTGACATCACGCTGTCCATAGTCGTGGCAGAGATGAAGGGCCAGGAAAGGATATTGACCCGGCGCGAGCAGTTTGAGGAGATGGTCAGGGCAAATCCCTCCGTCGAGAAGCTGCGCGCCCTGTTCGACCTGGAGCTGGCATAGAGTGAAACAACGAAAAACAGAATAGCGGTGAGTAAAGTAAAGTCTGTATTATTGTATGTCTGGCACCGTGCGTACTTGAAGTACCTGCTGGTGTGCATCATCGGGGTGGCCATGGTGGGCTTCCTGGGCGAGAACAGTGTGCTGTCGCATCTGAAGAACAAGCACCGTATAGCAACGCTGGAAGAGGAAATCCAGGAGTATGAAGACAGGTACGCCAGTGACATGAGGCAGATACGCGAGCTTGACCACAACCCGAAGGCCATGGAGCGCATAGCCCGTGAACGCTACTTCATGAAGACAGATGACGAGGATATCTTCGTGCTGAGTGATGACAACCGTGAACCAAACACCCTGCTGACAGAAGATGAGAAGGTTGAGTAAGTGGCAGACCGTGGTCTACCTGGTCGGGGCCGTGCTGATGGCCGTCGGCGCGGGTGTCAGCATGCTGCGGTGGCAGGGTGCGCCCTACGTCTACGCCCTGGGCGCGATAGGCTTCGCCTCCATGCAGATGCTGCAGCGCTACGAAGGGCGCAACTTCGTCATCCGCCGCCTGCGCCGCCTGATGCTGCTCAGCGATGTGCTGTTCCTCGTGACTGCCGTGCTGATGTTTGCCAATCAGGGCAACGCCTTCGGGCTTGATGCCCTGACCTATGCAAAATATGTCCACAACAACTGGGTGGTGACCCTGATGGTGGCAGCCATAATTCAGCTCTATACCACCCATCGCATAGACAATGAGCTGCAAAAAGAGGCAAAAAAAATATAAAAGTTTGCGCATTTGTTTAAAATGCGCAAATTTTTTTTCGTACTTCAATATATCGTTGTACATTTGTGCCGCGAAAACTAAGTTTTGTATGAACAAGATACTTTATGCCTTTGCAGTCATGGCACTCTTTGCCTCATGCGCCGAGTCTTATTCAGTGCATGGCTCGTCATCTATTTCATCCCTCGATGGGAGTAAGCTCTACCTGAAAGCCGTCAAGGACAATGAGCTGAAAGACTTCGACTCCTGTGAGGTGGTACACGGCCAGTTCCGCTTCGCGGGCCTGCTCGACACGGTGCGCATGGCCAACCTCTTCATGGACAACAGGAGCATCATGCCCATTGTGCTTGAGAAGGGTGAAATCAGCATCCGCATCGACAACGCCAAGCAAGTGGTGGCGGGCACGCCGATGAACGACCTGCTCTATGAGTTCATAGACTTCCATAACCAGCTGGATAACCAGATGAACGAACTCTACCACAAGGAAAACCAGATGCTGCTTGATGGCATAGATGAGCAGATTATCAACCAGCAGCTGAGTATTGAGGCTGCCATCATTGCCCAGCGCGAAGACTCGCTGGTCACTAACTTCATCGTCGCGAACTTCGACAACGTGTTGGGGCCGGGCGTCTTCATGATGATGACCAGTGCCTATCCCTACCCGGTGCTGACACCGCAGATTGAGGAAATCATGAGCAAGGCCACGGCCAAGTTCAAGAGCGACCCGTATGTCAGGGAATACTACCAGGTGGCACAGGAAAACCAGGCACGGCAGACAGGGCTGGTCGATGCTGCCGCCGCCCCGGCGCAGCCGGCGGAACAGCCCGCGCAGCCCGACTCGCTGGCGCAGCCGCAGATGCCGTTCACTAATGTGCCGAAGGAATGAGAACGCTGATTGAAGGGGGCACGCTGGTCAACGAACAGCGCACGTTTGATGCCTCAATCGTCATAGAGAACGGAGACATTGCAGAGATTCTGCCGGGAAAACAGCACCCCGATGCCCAGGTCGATGAGACCATCAGCGCATCGGGCTGTTTTGTCTTGCCGGGCATCATAGATGACCATGTACACTTCCGCGAGCCGGGGCTGACCGACAAGGCTGACATTGACACCGAGAGCCAGGCCGCCGCGGCCGGCGGCGTGACCAGCTTCTTCGATATGCCGAACACCGTGCCGCAGACCACAACGCTTGAGGCGCTCGGCGAGAAGTTCCGGCTGGCTGCCCGGAAGAGCCACGTCAACTACTCGTTCTTCTTTGGGGCTACCAATGACAACGCCGACCTTTTCGGCAGCCTTGACACGCACCGCATTCCCGGCATCAAGCTCTTCATGGGCTCGTCTACGGGCAATATGTTGGTCGACCGCCGCGAGGCGCTGGAGCGCATCTTCAGCTCGGCCCGCCTGCCTATCATGGCGCACTGCGAAGACACTGACATCATCAACCGCAACATGGCCCAGGCCAAGCTGCGCTACGGCGAAGACCCGAAGGTGGCTCATCACCCCGAGATTCGCAGCGAAGAAGCCTGCTACGAGAGTACGCGCATGGCGGTTGAGCTGGCTCGTAGGCATCATGCCCGCCTGCACGTGGCACATCTGACCACGGCGCGCGAGCTGGAACTCTTCGGCGGAGCGGATTCCCAGCTGATAACCGCTGAGGCCACGGTCAGCCACCTTTACTTCTGCAACCGTGACTATAACACACTTGGCACCCGCATCAAGTGTAACCCCGCCATCAAGACCGAGCGCGACCGTGATGCCTTGCAGCAGGCGCTCAGTGATGGGCGCATCGCCGTAGTGGGCACAGACCATGCGCCCCACCTGCTTTCACAGAAAGAGGGCGGTTGCGCCAAGGCCGCATCGGGCATGCCCATGGTGCAGTTCTCGCTGGTCACCATGCTTGAGCTGGTCGACAAGGGCGTACTGACCCTGGAACGGCTGGTCGAGCTGATGTGCCACAACCCGGCGCGCCTCTTCGGAGTACGGCGGCGCGGATTCCTTCGCCCCGGCTATCGGGCCGACCTGGTGCTGGTCAGGCCCAACAAGGCGTGGACCGTTACCCGCGGCGATATTCTCAGCAAGTGCGGCTGGAGCCCCATGGAAGGCCACACTTTTCTCTGGCAGGTGCAGCGCACACTCTGCAACGGCCACACCGTGTACTGTAACGGTCAGGTAGACACGGGCTACATAGGCGAGGAAATAGGCTTTGACCATGGTGTATGAGTACACGCTCCAAGAGGTAGCCCCCTACATCAACTGGATTTACTTCTTCCATGCCTGGGGAATGGCCACTAAACCGCAGGCAGAGAAAGACCGCCTGCGGCAAGAGGCCATCGAGCGGATTGAGCGCCACGGCCGTGACTACCGCACGTTGGCCGTCTGCCAGCTGTTCGATGCCTATGGCGATGGCGATGACATTGTGGTGAGCGGCGGTGGGGTCGGGGAGCAGCGCATTCCCCTGTTGCGGCAGCAACAGCAAGGCTCTGAGTGTCTGTGTCTGGCTGATTTCATTGCTCCGCAGCATGCCCGCAATGCCGAGCCTGCTTTCCGCCGGATAGCGCTCTTTGCCACCACTGTCAGTCCGGGCTTGGAAACCGATTTTGCGCATGACCCCTACGAGAAGCTGATGATGCAGTTGCTGGCCGACCGCTTGGCCGAGGCCACCGCCGAGCGCATGCACGAGCAAGTGCGCCGCCGTGACTGGGGCTATGCGCCCGGTGAGCAGCTTAGCATCAGTGATATGCTTCAGGAACATTGGCAGGGCATCCGCCCCGCCGTGGGCTATCCCTCACTGCCCGATACCAGTCTGAACTTCCTCATCGACCAGCTGATAGACATGAAGCAGATAGGCATCCGGCTGACCGAGAGCGGTGCCATGAAGCCGCATGCCAGTGTCAGCGGGCTTATTATGGCGCATCCCGCCGCCCGCTATTTCGCCGTGGGCAAGATAGGTGAAGACCAGCTTCGTGACTATGCCGCCCGCCGCGGCCTCCCCCTTGCCATCTGCCGGAAATTCTTGGCCGCCAACCTTTAGTTTTTGGCCGCCAACCTTTATTTGTTAGCAGTAAGCCTTTGGTGTTCATCCGCCAACCTTTAGTTTTCAGTTTTTCTTGAAGAGAAGTGCCTGATAGTCCGCTTTCGTGGGTTGTCAGTCGGTGTTTGCTCGCTTCAGCGTAATGACTACAATCTCGCCGGTGGCTCCGAATCGGAAAGGAATGAGGCCGCCCAAGCCGGCGGAAACGTAGAGCGATTGGTGGTCATGGTGATACCAGCCGTTGGTCTCGCGGCCTGTGAGCGAGATGGGCGACCAGCCGAAAAGGGCAAACTGCATGTTGTGGGTGTGGCCGCTGAGGGTCAGCTGGGCACGGCCGTCTGGCACTATGCGCCGCCGCCATGATGAAGGGTCGTGTTCGAGCATGACAATAAAGTCGTCTGTTGCCGTGTCCTTGAGGGTTTTCTTGATGTCGCCGCGTTGCGGGAAATGGCGGCCATCACCATCGTTCTCCATACCGGCAATGGTAAGGCACTGCGAGCCGCGGCGGATGGTGCGGTGTTCGTTTTGCAGCAGTATCCAGCCCATCTGCCGCTCTAAGTCGATGGTCTCGCGGCAGTTGGCTGCTTTCTGCGCCTCGCTGCACTCAACGTATTTGGCATAGTCATGGTTGCCTAACACGGAATACACTCCGTCTTTGGCCTTCAGTGATGAGAGAATGGCCAGTTGCTCGTGCAGCTCCCTCGGGTGCGCGTTTTGCAGGTCGCCCGCAAAGACTATCATGTCGGCGCGCTGGGCATTGATGCTGTCAACGGCGCGCTGCAACAGCCACTGCTGCTGGCCGGTGTAAGTGCCCACGTGCGCATCAGAGAAAAGTACGAGCCGATAGCCATCGAAAGCGGCAGGCAGCGCGCTGGAAGTGTAAGTTAGCTGTTTGACTGTCAGCTTCTTGAAGCCGTAGAACGAGCCGTAGCACAGCACAAACCAGATGGCGGGCATGGCCAGCCACCCGATGAGACTGCCGTAGTTGCGGCGGCAGCGGAACAGGCGGCGGCAGCCCGCCCCCACCGCCGAACAGAGGGCGAACACGGCCTTTGGCACTACCACTAACCCAAACAGGAAAAGATAGGCGTGGAGTTGCGCGGGATTGTCGGGCATGAAGTTCGGCTCGAAGGCGAGTTTCATTGTCCAGACCGTCAGCGCCACGGCGGGCAGCCACCACAGCAGCCAGTAGGCGGGCGCTTGGCGCCGCCAGTAACGGTAGTCCAGATAGAGGTCGGGTATCAGGATAAGAAGCAGAAAGAGAAAAGGCGCGCGGGCTATCATTGGTCAGGGTTTTCGGCGTAGCCTTGATATTCCGGCACGAGTGCAGACATCACGGAGTCGTAGGCTTGGCGCATAGTGGCCTCTACGTTCTCAGCTCCCTGGCCTGTGGGGTAGATAGGCTGGTGAATGGTGAGGCTCAGCGGGTGCCAGTTGACAAAGTTGAATCCCCGCTGGCGGGGCAGCACATCGAATGAACCGTTGATGGTCAGCGGCACAATGGGCAACTGCAACTCGTCGGCCAGCGCGAAGGCTCCCTTGCGGAAGCGGGCCATGTGGCCGGTAAATGTGCGCGCACCTTCAGGGAAAACGGTCACGCTGTAGCCCTCTTTCAGTATCTTACGGGCATCATCGTATGTCTTTCGGATTTTACTGGGGCCGCTCTTGTCGACCATAATCTGGTGTGATTTCTCGCAGGCATAGCCCACGAAGGGAATCTTCCTGAGCTGGTGCTTCATCATCCACTTGAAGTTCCGGCCCAGATGGCCGTAGATGAGAAAGATGTCGAAGGCTCCCTGATGGTTGGCCACGAACACGTAGCTCTGCCCTTTCTCCAGATGCTCGCGCCCTTCAACCTTAACCGGCAGCAGCAGCGATTTCAGAATAAGCCACGCCCAGCACTTGCCGGGGTAGTAGCCCCAGAAATGGCCGTTGCCAATGGTCATGCCGATGCCCACTTCCAGGGCGGTAATGATGGTCAGCACCACTAACACGGGCAGCGCGATGACCAGTTGGTAGATTCGGTATAAGAATGTAATCACTTTCTTTGTTTTTATGTCTCAACTCTCTTTTATTTTCGGGTATTTCCGGGTCCACCCATCCCAGCGCAGGCGCATCACGCCGAAGAACGCCTCGCCGAAAATGCCGCCAGACATCTTGCTGACCCCTTCGCGGCGGTTGACAAAGATGACACTGACTTCCTTGATTTTGAAGCCTATCTTGTAGGCCGTGTACTTCATCTCTATCTGGAATCCGTAGCCCTTAAAGCGAATCTTGTCGAGTTCGATAGTCTCGAGTACGCGGCGGCGGTAGCACTTGAAGCCCGCTGTGGTGTCATGTATCGTGAAGCCTGTCACTATCTGCACGTATTTTGAGGCGAAATAGCTCATCAGCACACGGCCGATGGGCCAGTTCACCACGTTCACGCCGCTGATATAGCGCGAGCCGATGGCTAAGTCATAGCCTTCGTCATGGCAGGCGGCATAAAGTCGCGGCAGGTCGTTGGGATTATGGCTGAAATCGGCATCCATCTCGAAGATATAGTCGTAGCTGTGTGCCAAAGCCCATTTGAAACCCGCGATATAGGCAGTGCCCAACCCTAACTTGCCGCTGCGCTCCATGATGAACAGGCGGTCGGTGAACTCGGTGGCCATCAGCTGCTTGACAATCGCAGCGGTGCCATCGGGCGAGCCATCATCTATGACCAGAATATGGAAACTCTTGTCTAACGCAAAGATGGCCCGGATGATTTTCTCTATGTTTTCCTTCTCGTTGTAAGTCGGAATGATAACAATACTGTCACTCTCTGTCATAACCATTGCTCTATTTTGATGCAAAAATAGTGAATAATCCTGATACACGCAAATAAACAGTAAAATCTTTAGACATTTATATTTAATCTTTAATCTTTTTTTGTACCTTTGCACCCACTTTGGTGTCATGAACACGCAAGAGTTGAAAAAACTTTACGCCCGTCTGCCGCAAGTGGCGGCTTTGGGAAAACTGCTGGTGAACGATTCGGAAAGGGTCGTTTTCCTGCAAGGGCTCGTGGCCTCTGCCGCACCCGTGCTGTTTGCCGCCGTGGCCGACCAGTGTACGCGGCCGTTGCTATTTATCATGCAAGATGCGGAAGAGGCGGGCTATTTCTACCATGACCTTTGCCAGATGCTCGGCGACCGCCAGGTACTCTTCTTCCCCTCCAGCTATCGGCGCGCCATTAAGTATGCGCAGCGCGATGCCGCCAACGAGATATTACGCACTGAGGTGCTGGCGCGGCTGGGTGAGAAATCGCCACTGTATGTGGTCACTTACCCGGAGGCTATGGCCGAGAAGGTAGTGTCGAAGCAGAAACTTGATGACCGCACACTCGTGCTGGAGCGCAGCCAGCGCATTGAGATGGGGCAGGTGGAACAGGCGCTCTGCGACTTGGGCTTCCGTGAGGTAGACTATGTGTACGAGCCGGGGCAGTATGCCCGCCGCGGCAGCATAATCGATGTTTATTCCTACAGCTGTGAACTGCCTTACCGCATAGACTTCTTTGGCGATGAGATAGACACCATACGCACTTTTGAGGTGGAAGACCAGCTGTCGAAAGAGCGGCGCGACCGTGTGGAGATTGTGCCGGAACTGACATGGCTGGCCGATGAGAAGATTTCGTTCATGAGTTTTCTGCCCGCCGACACGGTGCTGGTGATGAAAAACTATCAGTACGTGCGCGACTGCATAGAACGTGCCTACGCAGAGGGCTTTACGGCGCAGGCCCGTATGGAGCAGATGGAAGGAGTCACGGAGATGGAGCAGAAAGACATCGACCGCCAGCTGCGCAGTGAGAGTCAGCTCATCACTGGAACGCAATTTGCTGATGACAGTGAGCGCTTCCGCCGCATGGAACTGCGTTCTGGCGAAGGCACAACGCTCTCGTTCAACACCTCTCCGCAACCTCTTTTCCACAAGAACTTCGACCTTTTGGCGCAGGCGCTGGAAGACTATCAGCTGAAGGGCTACACTTTGTATATCTTAGCCGACAGCTCCAAGCAGCAAGAACGCCTGAAGGAAATCCTGAATAGCCGGGAATCCGCCACCCCTACTGCACCTGTAAAACCTATCGGCCCTGCTACAACTGCCAAAGTGGTCAACACCCCTCCGCCGTCTTTAGTCTTCACGCCCGTTGACAAGACCCTGCACGAAGGCTTCGCCGACAACGACTTGAAGGTCTGCCTGTTTACTGACCATCAGATATTCGACCGTTTCCATAAGTATAACCTGAAGAGTGACCGTGCCCGCACAGGCAAGGTGGCGCTGACCCTGAAAGAGATTCAACAGTTTGAGGTGGGCGACTACGTGGTGCATATCGACCACGGCGTAGGCAAGTTCGGCGGACTGGTGCGCATGCCCATATCGGCCACTACGCCCGCTCAGGCAGGCACTTCTGCCCAGCCCGAGCAGTATCAGGAGATGATAAAAATCATCTACCAACGGGGCGATGCCATCTATGTCAGCATCCACTCGCTCTACAAGGTGTCGAAATACAAGTCGCAGGACAGTGGTGAGGCGCCTCGCCTGTCGACCTTGGGTACCGGCCAGTGGGAACGGCTGAAGGAACGCACGAAGAAGCAAATCAAGGATATAGCCCGTGACCTTATCAAGCTGTATGCGGCGCGCCGCCGGCAGAAAGGCTTTGCCTTCAGCCCTGATGGCTATATGCAGCACGAGCTGGAAGCCTCGTTCCTCTATGAAGACACGCCCGACCAGCTGAAAGCCACACAGGAAGTGAAGGCCGACATGGAAATGGACAAGCCCATGGACCGTCTGGTCTGCGGCGATGTGGGCTTCGGCAAGACAGAGGTGGCGGTGCGCGCTGCCTTCAAGGCGGCCTGCGATGGAAAGCAGGTGGCCGTGCTGGTGCCGACTACGGTGCTGGCCTACCAGCACTTCCGCACATTCAGCGGGCGACTGAAGGATATGCCTGTGCGGGTGGACTACCTGACTCGTGCCCGCTCAACCAAGCAGGCCAAGGCGCTGTTGCAAGACTTGGCAGAGGGTAAGATAGATATCCTTATCGGAACGCATAAGCTCATCGGCAAGTCGGTGAAGTTCAAAGACTTGGGACTGCTGATTATTGATGAGGAACAGAAGTTCGGCGTGTCGACCAAGGAGAAGCTGCGGCAGCTGAAGACGAATGTCGACACGCTGACCATGTCGGCAACGCCCATTCCGCGGACCTTGCAGTTCTCGCTTGTTGGCGCTCGTGACATGAGTGTCATTCAGACACCGCCGCCAAACCGCTATCCCATACAGACGGAAATCCATCTCTTTGGGGCGGAAATCATTACTGAGGCCATTAACTTTGAATTGTCGCGCAACGGGCAGGTCTATTTTGTCAACAATCGCATCAGCGATTTGACCCATATCGCCGAGATGATTCGCAAATATGTGCCTGATGTGCGCATTGCCATCGGCCATGGGCAGATGAAGCCGGAGGAGCTGGAGCAGACTGTTCTCGATTTCTCCAATCACGATTATGATGTGCTGCTGTCGACAACCATTGTCGAGAACGGCATTGACATTCCCAACGCTAACACCATTATCATCAACTCAGCGCATAACTTCGGCCTTTCAGACTTGCACCAGATGCGGGGCCGTGTGGGGCGTGGCAACAGGAAAGCCTTCTGCTATCTGCTGGCACCGCCGCTGTCAGCCCTGTCTCCCGATTCGCGCCGGCGGCTGGAGGCGCTTGAGACCTTCAGCGACTTGGGGGCGGGCATCAATATCGCCATGCAAGACCTGGATATCCGCGGGGCCGGCAATCTGTTGGGCGCGGAGCAGTCTGGCTTTATCAGCGATTTGGGCTATGAGACCTACCAGAAAATCCTGAACGAAGCCATGGCGGAACTGAAAAGTGAAGATGACGGGGAACTGCATGCAAAAAGCAAGGGAACGGCGGCCGCCACTCCCTCTGCCAAAGGTGCAATGCTGCAAAAATCCTCATTCTTCACGCCTCACTCCTCGCTCTATGTGGCCGATTGCACCATTGAAAGCGATTTGGAGATGTATTTCCCCGAAGTCTATGTGGCCTCTTCATCAGAGCGCATGCTGCTCTATCGTGAACTTGACAATATCCGCAACGAACAGGAGCTGGATGCCTATCGCCGGCGGCTGAAAGACCGTTTCGGCGAGCCGCCGCCAGTGGCGGAGGCTCTGTTGCAGGTGGTGCCACTGCGCAGGCTTGGCATGCAGCTTGGCTGCGAGAAAATCATGCTGAAACAGGGGCGTATGTTCCTTTATTTTGTGGGTAATGCCAAGAGTTCTTACTATCAGAGTGAGGTGTTTGGTCAGATACTTGATTTTATTGGCCGTAACGTGCGGCGTTGTAGCCTGCGGGAGCAGAACGGCAAGCGTTCCATGGTGGTGGCAGATGTGCCGTCTGTTGGCGAGGCTGTGCGGGTGTTGATGAGTATGTGGAAAAACGAGTAGACCTTCTCTGGCGGATTTAAGTATTTTTCAGGATAAAAAGACCAAAATTTCATATTTTCTTTGTACCTTTGTGCCCGAATTATCGCCTCTTTCTTGCAATTGCGGGCTTACACCGTTTTGTGGGGGAGAGAATAATGGCATTTGAAACGATAAAAAACAGAAAACGATATGAAGAAATTCTCATTGATTATCTTATTGTCGCTGTTGAGTGTAGTGACCATGCTGGGTCAAGGCATGAGTGACACTCAAGTCCTTCAGTTTATTGCCGCCGAGACAAAGGCGGGCACTTCTCAAGGACAAATTGTAACAAAACTGATTCAAAAAGGTGTGAAAATCGACCAGATTCGCAGATTGCGAAACCAGTATGACAAGCAAATTTCGAGTCGTGGGGCTTCGGCTGCCGCCGATGGTGCTGTGAAAATGGCAGCTGATCGCATGACGGGCAACAGCGACCAGGCTTCTGGACAGGAACTGGCAACAGGCAGGGTTGGTACTACTGGAGAAGTGTATGCTAATGCTGCAGAGGAAGTCCAAGAGGTAGAGCGTGATGTGCAAGCTATGCAAGATGTGGCTCCAGATGCACAGGGTAAGAAGGTGTTTGGCCGTGATATTTTCCAACAGGCGAATCCGAACTTTCAGCCGAATGCAAACATGCCGATACCTGACACATACGTCTTAGGGCCTGGCGACCAGGTGGTGGTAGATGTCTACGGTGCGAGCCAACACACTCTGGTACATACCATTAGTCCTGAGGGAACAATTACGGTGTCTGGCTATGGACCGATTTATTTAAGTGGCCTGACTGTAGTGGCTGCCCAGACTAAGTTGCGTAATACTCTCGGCTCGCGTTACCAGAGTAGCGACCTGAGAGTAACGGTAGGCAATACCCGCACGATTCAGGTAAACATCATGGGTGAAGTGAGAGCCCCAGGTTCTTATCACTTGAGTGCATTTGCGAATGTTTTCTATGCACTCTATAGGGCTGGCGGCACAAGCTCGCTTGGTACGCTGAGGAATATAAAGGTCTATCGCAATGGCCGTTTGGTTACAATTGTGGACTTGTATGACTACATCTTGAATGGTCGCTTGGCAGGAAACATCAATTTGCAAGACAATGATGTGATTCAGGTAGGCACATACGAAAGCCTTGTGGGTATCACGGGTAATGTGAAGCGCCCGATGTTCTATGAAATGCGCAAGGATGAGAGTGTTGCCACCTTGCTGAAATACGCAGGCGGCTTTACTGGCGATGCCCACAAGAAGACAGTCCGTTTGGTGAGACAGACAGGTGAACGCTATCAGGTGTACAATGTGAACGAATTCGATATGGCGGGTTTCAAGCTGGAAGATGGTGATGCCATTACAGTAGACGGTATGATTAACCGCTACGAGAACATGGTGGAGATAAAAGGTGCCGTGTTCCGCCCAGGTCAGTTCCAGTTGGGAACGAATATTAATAGTGTGAAAACATTGATTGAAGCAGCAGAAGGTCTGACTGAAGATGCTTTCACGAGCCATGCCATATTACACCGACTGAAGGAAGACCGTAGCTTAGAGGTTGTACCTGTAGACGTAAAGGGTATCATGGAAGGCACGGTAGCCGATATTCCTTTGGAAAATGAAGACGTATTGTTCATCATGACACAGGAAGATTTGCGGCAGGAGCGTACTTTGACAATTACCGGCGAGGTGATGTCGCCGGGAACATACGAGTTTGCCGATAACATGACCATTGAAGACCTGATAGTGATGGCTGGCGGTTTGACAGACCAGGCTTCTACGGCAAAGGTCGATGTAAGTAGACGAATCCGTGACCCGAAAGCTACGCTTAAAACGGATGAGATAGCCAAGTCATTTTCTTTCAACTTGAAAGATGGCTTGCTGATTGATGGTGACAGAAGTTTTCTGTTAGAGCCTTACGATGTGGTACATGTGCGCAGAAGCCCGGCTTTCCATACGGCAAGGAATATTGTTGTTAACGGTGAAGTGAACTATGAGGGTAGTTTCACGTTAGAGAATAAGCGTATGCGCTTGAGCGATGCCGTTAAAATGGCGGGTGGAATAACCGAAGATGCCTATCTGCGTGGTGCCCGCTTGATTCGTGTGATGACGGAGGAAGAACGTCTCCGTGAAAAATCCACAATGGAAGCTATCCGCCTGGTCTTGACGGAACGCGGAGACTCTGTAGCATGGAATAAGCTGGATTTAGAAAACAACTATCCCGTAGCTATAGACTTGGAAGGTGCATTGAAGAACCCTGGTAGTGGAAAGGATATACTTCTGCGCGAGGGAGACCGTATTTTTGTGCCAGAATATAATGCGGTAGTGAAGATTGCCGGTGATGTGATGTTCCCGAACACGGTTTTCTATGAGCCGGGTAAGCGCTATAAGTATTATGTGAATCAGGCTGGCGGCTTTGGGCACAGGGCAAAGAAGTCGAAAACGTTTATTGTTTATCAGAACGGTCAGGTTGGTCTGACGAAGAAGGGAGCGAAGCCAGAGCCAGGGTGCGAGATAGTTGTTCCGAGCAAGAAACGGAAAGACCCGGTTAACATTGGCGGATTGTTGGGAATAGGTTCGTCTTTGGCCAGCCTTGCAACTATGATTGTTGCGTTGACACGGCTTTAATAGTTCATAATTTGTAATTTATGTTTTGATATGAGTGAAGAAAATAAATATACGGAGAATCATATAGAGGAAGAATCTTCTATAGATTTTGGAAAATTATTCCGCGACCTGCTCAGTCATAAAAAGCTGTATTACAAGGTGCTGCCTTTGGCTGCGGTGTTGGCTGTGGTGTACACCTTGAGCCTGCCTAACTACTATAACTGTACGGTGAAGCTGTCGCCGGAGATGAGCAGTAGTTCAAGCAAGAGCGGATTGGCCAGCTTGGCCAGCTCGTTTGGAGTGAATCTCGGCTCGGCGATGGGTAATGGCACAGAGGCGCTGTTCCCAACGTTGTATCCCGAGTTGATGAACTCTGTGGACTTTAAGACGAGCTTGTTTCCTGTTCCCGTGACTATAGAGGGAGATGAGGAAAAGGGAGAGCCGAATCGCACGATGTCTTACTATGACTATCTGGAAAATGAACAGAAGGCACCTTGGTGGAGCGCTGCTATTAGTGGTACAATGAAATGGCTGGTTAGCCTGTTAAAAGGTGAAGAAGAAGAGGTGAACGCGAAGATAAATCCCTTTCGGTTGACACGTGAACAGGCTGCTATTATGAAGGCTATTGACGAGAAGGTGGTGTGCGACGTGGACAAGAAGACCATGGTGATTACAATCAATGTGACGGATCAGGATCCCGTGATTTGCGCCACAATGGCCGACACGGTGAAAAACCGGCTTCAGAACTTCATCACCGACTATCGGACATCGAAGGCCCGCGTTGATTTGGAGTATAATCGGAAACTGTATCAGGAGACAAAGGCCCGCTATGACAAGGCTCGCCGCTTGTACGCAGAGTTCTCTGATGCCAATCAGGACATCATCTTGCAGACGGTGCGACAGAAGCAGGTTGACCTGGAGAATGAAATGCAGATACAGTACAATGCCTATACGCAGGTTGCTGCGCAGCTGATGGCGGCTGAGGCAAAGGTACAGGAAGATACGCCTGCGTTCACGACGCTGCAAAGTGCAACGGTGCCGGTGAAGAAGACGGGGCCGAAGCGTTCAATGATTTGTCTGGTGATTATGTTCCTGGCTTTCGCTGGCACCACGGCTTGGATTCTCTACAAAGAAGACGACTTGAAGCCCCTGCTCGGGTTGAGCTAAACGCTCTGTTGTTCTTTAGTGTAGAATTAACAGCTAAATCCTACTATATATGCGCGCGCGTGAAAAACTTTATATTATGTAACCTGCTTTGTCAAATGTAACATCAGTTGGTCAACTTATGGCAAAGCCAGTCCGCAGCCCACACCTTTGGGCAGAAAGTGGTGCTTTTCGGAAATTACTCCATGAGTTTCGCGGCTAAAGTGGCGCTTTAGGAAAATTACTCCGTGAGTTTTGGGCGAAACTCACGGAGTTTTTCGGCTAAAGTGGTGCTTTTTTTGTGCAGTTTACCGCTTTTTGGCGGCTGTTATGCGGATTAAATTGTGTGTATCTGTCATTTTTGTCTGCACGAGGCGACAAAATGGCAGATTATAGCGCTTGGCATTGTTCTTGCACAAAGAGTAGTGAAGACAACAAACAGTCTAAG
>JAFLSH010000120.1 GCA_022511055.1 Prevotella sp.
ATTGCAGAGAATATACACGGAATTAGGCCGCTTCTAAAAAGAGAACTGCATACTTACTGGGATTAGTGCCAGAAAGTATGCAGTTCTCTCTTTTCCTATTTTCTTTGGCAATAAAATAGCAGTTGTCATAAATATCTATAAACTATTTATTTTTCAAATATTTATAGCATAAAATGGGAGACCCCAGCCAAAGGCTTATCCATATATTTCAAGTCTATTGGTCTTGTCTGCAGGTAGGAAGAGATTGTGGCTGGATTTAGGGCAGCCTAATTTTTATCTTAATAATTCCTTTGCAAAACAATTGCATTTGCCTATTGACTCTACACATTTGGACGGTGGGGATAATATGCAGCAAAAGGTGCAAAATATTTTGGTTTTGAGCGGGGATTTCAGAAATATGTTGTAACTTTGTGGCTGAAATTGCGTAAAAACCTAATTAAAATAACTGAAGTGATATGAAGAAAGTTTTTGTTTTGCTGCTGGCGGCCCTGTCCTTGCAGACGGGGCTGGCACAGGCGCAGCGGCCGGCCATTGCGCGTGACGAGGCCATGGAGGCGAGGATTGAGAAGACGCTGTCGAAGATGACACTCGACGACAAGGTGGGGCAGATGCTGCAGCTGAACCTTGACATCATGGGTCGGTTTGACGGCTCGGGGCAGTGGCAGCTGAACGAGGAGATGCTGGACACGTGTCTCGCGAAGTGGAAGGTGGGCTCGATACTGAACGCGCCGGCCACGCGGGCGGCCACGGTCGAGCAGTGGCAGAAGTGGACAAGGCTGATTCAGAAGAAGTCGATGGACTACATGGGCATCCCTGACGTCTACGGCCTGGACCACAACCACGGGGTGACTTACACGCAGGGTGGCACGCTGTTTCCGCAGCCGATAAACCTGGCGGCATCGTTCAACACCGACCTGGCGCGCACGATGGCTGAGGTGACGGCCTACGAGAGCCGCGCGGCGAACTGCCCGTGGGTGTTCAACCCGACCATCGACCTGGGGCGCGACCCGCGCTGGCCGCGCATCTGGGAGAGCTTCGGCGAGGATGCCGTGGTCAACGCGCGCATGGTGGAGGCTCTGGTCAGGGGCTATCAGGGCGACGACCCTAACCACCTGGGCGGGTACAATGTGGCCACGAGCGTGAAGCACTACATGGGCTACGGCGCCCCGTTCTCGGGCAAGGACCGTACGCCGGCCTACATCTCGCCGCAGCTGCTGCGCGAGAAGTATTTCGAGCCGTTCCGCGCCGCGGCGATGGCGGGTGCGCTGACCATGATGGTCAACTCGGCGAGCATCAACGGAGTGCCCGTACACGCGAGCTACGAGTACCTGACACAGTGGCTGAAGAAGGACCTGCAGTGGGATGGCATGCTGGTGACGGACTGGGCGGACATCAACAACCTTTTTACACGTGAGCATGTGGCGAAGGACAAGAAGGATGCCATCAGGCTGGCCATCAATGCGGGCATCGACATGTCGATGGACCCTTATAGCATTGACTTCTGCGTGTTGCTCAAGGAGCTTGTCGAGGAGGGTAAGGTCAGCATGGAGCGCATAGACGATGCCGTGCGCCGCATACTGAGGCTGAAATACAGGCTGGGGCTCTTTGAGAAGCCGAACACCGGCGGCAAGGGCTACGAGAAGTTCGGCAGCGACGAGTTTGCCGAGAAGGCGCTGCGCGCGGCCGAGGAGACGGAGGTGCTGCTGAAGAACGAGGGCGGCGTGCTGCCCCTGAAGCGCGGCACCAGGATTCTGCTGGCCGGGCCGAATGCCAACCAGATGCGCTGCCTGAACGGCGGATGGAGCTACACGTGGCAGGGCTCGAAGGCTGAGGACATGGCCGAGAAATACAACACCATCTACGAGGCGCTGTGCAACAAGTTCGGGCGCGAGAACGTCGTGCTGGAGCAGGGCGTGACCTATAACGAGAACGGGCAGTACTGGGAGGAGAATGCCCCGGAGATAGACAAGGCGGTGGCTGCGGCCGGCGGCGTTGACGTGATTGTCGCCTGCATCGGCGAGAACAGCTACACGGAGACCCCCGGCAACCTGACCGACCTGTGGCTCTCGGCACGGCAGCGCCAGCTGGTCAAGGAGCTGGCGGCAACGGGAAAGCCCGTGGTGCTGGTGCTGAACGAGGGTCGCCCGAGGCTGATTGCCGACATCGAGCCCGTGGCAAAGGCCGTGGTGGACATCTTGCTGCCCGGCAACTACGGCGGCGATGCGCTGGCCAACCTGCTGGCGGGCGATGCCAACTTCTCGGCCAAGATGCCCTACACGTACCCCAAGGAAATCAACTCGCTCATCAACTACGACTACAAGGTCAGCGAGCAGGTGTCGACCATGGCGGGCGCATACGACTACGATGCCAAGGTGACACAGCAGTGGCCATTCGGCTACGGTCTGAGCTATACGACTTATGAGTACGGCAACCTGCGAGTGGACAAGCAGAGCTTTGCGCCCGGCAGCGTGCTGACCGTGACCGTCGACGTGAAGAACACGGGGCAGCGCGCAGGCAAGGAGGCCGTGCTGCTCTATTCCAGCGACCTGGTGGCCTCAATCGTTCCTGACAGCCGCCGCCTGCGCGCCTTCCAGAAGGTGGAGCTGCAGCCGGGCGAGACGAAGAGCGTGGCGTTCAGCCTGCCGGCTGACGACCTGGCCTTTGTGGGGCAGGACGGCAAGTGGGTGCTTGAAGAGGGCGAGTTCGTGCTTGCCGTCGGCGGTCAGACTGTCAAAGTCAACTGCACGGCAACCAAGCATTGGGATACGCCTAATAAATAATGATGTAGGGAAAGGCGGGGCAGCCCCGGCTTTCCAACGACAAAGGGATGTTAACTTCAGAGGTTAGCATCCCTTTGCCGTTATGGAGTAATAGGCTTGTGTCAGCTCAGCATCCCTTGGTTGTCATGATGTTCAGCACCATTTCGTCGGTCTTGCACATGGCATCGGCCCCGATGGAGGTCAGGTTGTGGATGGTCTTGTCGACACAGTCGTCGACAATGCCCTCTGCCGACGTGACACACTTCCCTTCCATGGAAAGCAGGGCCGACATGACGGCCGTCGACACGCCGGAGGCAATCTTCAGCGAACACGAGGGCTTTGCCCCGTCGCAGACCATGCCCGTCAGGTTGGCAATCATGTTCTTAACGCTCATGCAGATGCGATGGAAGTCGCCGCCCATGAGATAGGTGATGCCCACGCTGGAGCCGATGCCGGCCACAACGCATCCGCAGAGTGCCGACAGCTTGCCCAGCGACTGCTTGATGTAGATGGCCGTCAGGTGGCTCAGGGTCAGGGCGCGAATCAGTTCCTCCTCGGTGTTCTCGTTCTCCTTGGCGAAGACGCAGACGGGGTTGGTGGCGCAGATGCCCTGGTTGCCGGAGCCTGAGTTTGACATGACGGGAATCATGGCGCCGCCCATGCGCGCATCGCAGGCCGAGGCCGTGCGGGCGATGATGTGGCAGAAAATGCTGTTGCCGAAGATGCCCTTTGACAGCGGGCGGTCGATGGTCTTGCCCAGGTTGTGCCCGTAGTTGCCCTTCAGGGCTTCGCGCGCCGCGTTCATGTTGTAGTCGCGGGTCTGCATCATGAAGCTGATTTCATCGAGTGGGGCAGTGGTGGCGAAGTCGTAGACCAGGCGCATGTTGAGCGGCAGCGCGCTGGCAGCCGTCTCTTCCGTCTCAACGCTCACCGCCTCGCTCTCAACGAAGCGGGTGTGCCCGCCGGCAATGACGGCTGTCGCCTGCCGGTCGCCCGCCGTGCATGTGATTTCTATGTACAGCTTCTCGGTGATGCCTGGTTTCAGCTTGATGTCAATGCGCTTCTCGGCTACGAACTGCTTGCCTTCGGCCAGTGCCTCTGGTGTCAGGTCTTTCAACACTTCCAGCTGATAGTCGCTCTTGCCGATGAGCGCGCCGAGGGCGATGGCTATCGGGAGGCCTATCATGCCCGTTCCGGGAATGCCCACTCCCATGGCGTTTTTCAGGATGTTGGCACTCAGCTGGGCCTCTATCGCCTCCGGGCGGCAGCCCAGCTTCTCCGTTGCCTTTGCGGTACAGAGAGCCACCGCCATCGGCTCTGTGCAGCCGATGGCGGGTACTACTTCTTGGTGGATGAGAGCGATGATGCGCTCGCGTGTTTCCTTTTCAATCATTTCTTGTAGCTCTTCAAACCTGTGTTCAGGTAGTCAAGATATTTGTCAATGTCCTCGTCGTATGCGCGGCTGCCAGTGAGAGGCTTGCCCGTTGCGGGGTCGACTATGACGTAGAACGGCTGGGCGTTAGCTCCGAACTTGTGACTTTGCAGATAGCTCCACTTGGCGCCAACGGTCCGCAGGGTCTTCGTGTTTCCTTTCTCGTCAGTCACCTCGTAGGGCTCGGCCAGCGGGGTCTTGTCGTCAACGAACAGCGAGATAAGCACGAAGTCTTTCGTCAGCATCTCGGCCACCCGCGGGTCTGTCCATACGGCAGCTTCCATCTTGCGGCAGTTCACGCAGCCAAAGCCCGTGAAGTCGATGAATACAGGCTTGCCCTCCGCGCGTGCGGCGGCCATGCCGGCCTCGTAGTCAGTAAACTTGGCCTCGACGGTCTTCGTGTTCAGGTTGAAGTCCTGCGTGTTCATCGGGGGGGCGAAAGCACTGACCGCCTTACAGGGCGCACCCCAGAGACCGGGTACCATATAGACGGCGAAAGCCAGCGACACCAGTCCGCCCATGATGCACAGCACGGGCATGGGCTTGTTCAGCTCGCCGCCCACCTCGTCTTCCTGGAACTTCAGCCAGCCCAGCAGGTAGGCTCCGAGCAGTGCGAAGATGACTATCCACAGCGACAGGAACACCTCGCGGTCAAGCAAGTGCCAGCCGTAGGCCAGGTCGGCAACGGAGAAGAACTTCAAGGCAAATGCCAGTTCGATGAAGCCGAGTACCACCTTGATGGTTGTCATCCATGAGCCTGACTTGGGGGCCTGCTTCAGCCACGAGGGGAACATGGCAAAAAGTGTGAACGGCAGTGCCAGCGCCAATGCGAAGCCAAACATGCCCAAGGCCGGTGCCAGCCAGTTGCCGCTTGTCGTCGTCTCGACAAGAAGCAGACCGATGATGGGCGCTGTACACGAGAACGATACCAAGACCAGCGTGAAGGCCATCAGGAAGATAGATATCAGACCGCTGGTTTCCGATGCCTTAGCATCAACGGAGTTGGCCCAGCTGTCGGGTAGCTTGATTTCAAACCATCCGAAGAACGAGAGCGCAAACACCACCAGCAGTGCAAACAGGAATATGTTGAACACGGCATTGGTCGACATGGCGTTCAGGGTGTCGCTGCCGAACACGGCAGTTACCAGCAAGCCCAGTCCCAGATAGATGATGATGATGGACAGGCCGTAGGTGAGTGCATCCTTGACACCCTTCTTCTTGTCGCTTTTTGCGCGCTTCAGGAAGAACGACACGGTCATCGGGATGATGGGCCAGATGCAGGGCATGGCAACTGCCAGTAGTCCGCCGACAAATCCCATGAGCAGGATGTAGAGCAGCGAGTGGTCGGCAAGATTGTCGCCAGCGCCCTCAGCCCTCAGCTCTTCGATGACGGGAGCCCACAGCCCTTCTGCCTCAGCAGGGTCTGTGGCGGCAGCCGTTACGGTAGCAGAGTCGGTCGCAGCGGCCAGCGTGTCAGCCGGGGCTGTGGCTTCTTCAGCCTTCTGCTCCTCTTCCTGTTTGGCTTCTTCCAGTTTCTTGTCTGCCTCTTCTTTCTTCTCGGCGGCTCCGGCCACAGCCGGACTCTTGCCCTTCTGCTTCAGTTCCACCTGTGCAGGGGGAATGCAGCTCTGGTCGTTGCAAGCACCGTACTCCAGATAGCAGTCAATGTCGTAGTCGGGCTTCGTGAAGCGCACTTTCTGCACGAAGGTGGCCGTGTTCTCAAAATACTTCAGCTCCATGCCGAACATCTGGTCGAACTTCTTGATGACGTTGCCCTTCGGGGTCAGCTTGCCTACTGGCTCTACGCCATCCATCTTGACCACGTTGAAAGTAGCCTCGATGGGACCGTCTTCGCCCAGCTCTGTTGAGTAGACGTGCCACCCTGGGTCAATCTTTGCCGTAAACACGATTTCACCCTCGGGCGCTCCGTCAGTAACCTTCAGTTGCGACGAAAAGTGGACAGGGTCCATCATCTGAGCCTGGCACCAGCCGAATATCGTTGCCAGAAACAGCAGAGTCAATGTCAGTTTCTTCATCATAAGAGGAATCTATTCTTTTTTTATTTTTCGTTTTTTCTGTGGCTTATTTGAACAACTCGTCAAGCAATGTGTAGAAAGCGGGGTCTTCACCAACGATGGTCTTCACAATCTTGCCGTCTGGGCCGACAATAATCTTTGTCGGGAAGCCCTGGATGCCGTAGTCCTCAAGTACCTTCGAGTCGCGTGGGTTGTAGACGTGCAACCATGGCAGCTCATATTTCTTGACGGCCTCTTTCCACTTATCCTCAGGGTCGTTGCAGTCGATGCCGAGGATTTCAAACTTGCCGGCGTATTTCTTGTAGTACTCTTTCATATCGGGGAATCCCTTGATGCACCATCCGCACCATGAGCCCCAGAAGTCAAGGATGACGTGCTTGCCGCGCAGCGATGACAGCGAGAGCGGCTTGCCGTTGATGTCGTTCAGTGTGAAGTCGGGTGCCTCGACACCAGCAGCCTGCTTCTTAGCAGCTTCCTCCTCGGCCTTCTGGCGGGCTTCCACCTGGTCGAGAATAGTCTGATAGAGCGGCTTCGTGCGACCGTCACGCACAGCGGGGCTCAGCAGCGCAACTGCCTCCTTCATCGTGTCAGGGTCGGGCAGCTGTCGGATGATGGCGGCCGATGCTTCATAGTCGGGGTGAGCTTTGATGAAGTCCAGTATGGTCTGTGTGAACTTCTTCTGCAAAGGCTCCATACCCTCCTGATAGATTTTCATCACTGAGTCCTCTGGTACGCCGTCTTCCACCATCTTCGACACTTTCGTAGCGAACTCGTTCTGCTCGTTCTGGACCTTCTCCATTACGATGTCAGCCTCATGGTACTGCTGATAGAACTTCGAGCCGCCCACGTCGTAGCGCACATTGGCATCGCCTACGATTGTGATTTCTTCGCCGGGAATGGCGGGAATTGTCAGCCAGGCAGCGCGTTCACCGCGCAGGGCACCCGGCTCAACGATGTAGCAGGTGGTAACCTCGTTCAGTTCGACATCGAACTCAAACTTGCCCTCCTTGCCCGTGAAGGTCAGCCGCTGCTGCGTGTTGCCGTTGGTAATGACGATGAGCGTGTCGCCTACGTTCTTCAAATCTGTCTTGACGTGCAGCTTGTTGCTGTCAGCAGCGCAGCCACATAGCGCAACTGCCGTCATAATGAGGCTAAATACAGTCTTTTTCATACTCTGTTTATTGATTTTTAATTTTGGTTTTGTGCATTTCTTTTTATCGGGTGGCAAAGGTAATAAATTTGCAGCATATATGCAAGCAAATACCAAAAAACTTACGGGCTTTTCTTTATGCTATTCTCATCCTGTATTCCGCGGGGGTCATTCCTGTTTCTTTCTTGAAGAAGTGGCATAGGTGCTGGGGATATTGGAATCCGAGTTCGTAACTAATTTGCGTGATGCTCTTTTCCATGTCGGCAAGGCGTTCCTTGACGGCGTTCAGTGTGTGGAGTTTGATATGCTCCTGTGCCGTCTTGCCTGTCTCTTTCTTTATCAGGTCGCCAAAGTAGTTGGTGGAGAGGCAAAGTTCAGAGGCACAATACTTTACCGTGGGCAGACCATTGAGGCGAGCATTCTTTCCATCGAAATAATTGTTCAGGAGTTGCTCGAAACGGGCGAGCAGGTCGACATTTACCGTTTCTCGGGTAATAAACTGACGCTCGTAGAAGCGCAGGCAGTGGTCGAGCAGAATCTCAATGTTCGATGCTATGAGACGGCGTGTCAGGCGGTCTATGGTGTGGTCAAGTTCAGCCTGTATCTCGTTGAGACAATGCAGGAACACCTCTCGCTCACGTTCCGAAAGGTGCAATGCCTCGTTGGCACGATACTCGAAGAAAGTGTACTCCTTCATAGTGCGCCCCAACGTGGTGCCATGGAGCATTTCGGGGGCGAAAAAGAGTGCCCACCCGACAGGTTGGAACACTTCGTTTGTGGTGTTCTCAATGCCCACCACCTGCCATGGCGCGGTGCAGACCACCGAGCCGCGGTCGTAGTCGTAGCGAGAACGCCCGTAGACGATGTCGCAAAACTTCTCATCCTTCAGCATCACCGAATAAAAGCCATTCGTGTGCCTCATGTGCTGCATCGGCTTCGCCTTGCTGAGATTCACCACACTCACCAAGGGGTGAAGTGTCTCCACCCCAAGCATATCATTGAACTCCTGTATGGTATCGAAATGCTTCATACGTTCAAATCAGAAGCCAAGTCCTTGCAGCCAGCGTTTCACACTCTGCCGTGCTGACGACTGGTTGGTCTGCGCCACCTTGCCCTGCACGGCAAGTCCTTTGCCCACTGCCACGTTAGCACCTTTGCAGGCATTGGCTATGTTACGGTCGGTGCCTCCCATGCCGCTGCCCTCGTGGGTAATGAACGGAATGACGGTCTTGCCAGTCCAGTCGTGCTTCTCAATGAACGTATAGACGCACATTGGCACTTCGCCCCACCAGTTGGGATAGCCGATGAAAATCACGTCGTAGTCTTCAATGGCAATGTCGCCTTTGATGGCAGGGCGGGCATTGGCATTCAACTCCTTCTTGGCAATGTCTATGCACTCGTTGTAATTTCTCGGATAAGGTTTTGCCGGCTCAATCTCGAAGCGGTCTGCACTCGTCTCGTCAGCAATCATGTCGGCAATGATGTGCGTGTTGCCTTTCTCAATCACTCCCACGTTGTAGTTCTCGCCCGTATGCGAGAAGTAAATTACCAGTTTCTTTCCTTCCGTATTCATTTCTTCTTTTGCTTGTTTTGCCTGACACGAGCAAATGCCAAAGATGGCACATATCCCTGCCA
>JAFLSH010000121.1:0-2095 GCA_022511055.1 Prevotella sp.
CACGGAGTAATTTTTCTAAAGTGCCGCTTTTTTCGGCTAAAGTGCCGCTTTTTTGGCAAAAGTCATGGCTTTTTTGGGGTAAAAATGGCGGGTGTTTGGGGATTGTCTGATAGTCGTGGGCGGCGCTGCGCGACAGCGCCGCGCGCTGACAGCGCATTTTCGTGCGAAGAAAAGGCGGGCGGGGCTTGGTGTTTCCGAATTGTTTTCGTACCTTTGCATCGCTATGACAAAGGAAGACTTGAGAATCGTGTTTATGGGCACGCCGGAGTTTGCCGTGGAGACACTCCGTGCCCTGGTTGAGAACGGCTACCGGGTGGTGGCCGTGGTGACTCAGCCTGACAAGCCCGTGGGGCGGCACCACGAGACACTGCAGCCGTCGGCCGTGAAGCAGTATGCGCTGTCGCAGGGGCTGCCCGTGCTTCAGCCTGAGAAGATGAAAGACCCGGCGTTTGTGGAAACGCTGCGCGGCTACGGTGCAAACCTGCAGGTGGTGGTGGCTTTCCGCATGCTGCCCGAGGTGGTGTGGGCCATGCCCGAGTACGGCACGTTCAACGTGCATGCCGCGCTGCTGCCGCAGTATCGCGGGGCGGCGCCGATAAACTGGGCGGTCATCAACGGCGAGACGGAAACGGGCGTTACCACGTTTTTTCTTGACCATGATATTGACACGGGGCGCATCATCATGCAGCTGCCCTTCGCAGTGCCTGATACGGCTGATGTGGAGTATGTCTACAACGGGCTGATGAGGCTGGGGGCTGACATCTGCCTGCAAACGCTGGAGCGCATTGTCGCCGCCGATGGGCACCCGGAGAGCATACCACAGGATAGCCCCCGGTTTGCGGTGCCTGCCTCCGGGCTGCGCCATGCTCCCAAGCTGTTCAAGGATACCTGCCGGATAGACTGGGGGCTGCCGGCGAAGCGCGTCTACGACTTCGTGCGCGGCCTCAGCCCTGCGCCCGGCGCATGGACTACGCTGTGCGGCGCCGATGGCAGGGAGACGGTGGTCAAGCTGTATCGCACCACGAAGACCGAGCTGCCCGCCACCGCGCCGGGCCGCATTGTGGCCGACAGACACCGGCTCTACGTCTCGGCGGCCGACTGCCTGCTGCAAATTGATGAGCTGCAGCTGGCGGGCAAGAAGCGCATGGATGCCGCGGCGTTCCTGAACGGCATGAAAGAGATTGAAAAATATTTTGTGAAATAGACATAATAAATGGCGGCTTATCTCGTTTTGAATAGTGTAAGACCACTAAAAATAATGACCGCCTATGCAAATTTTTACTCACGAAGAAACAACCCCGAGCGAGCGTACGCTCAGACTGATTAAGCAACTGGCCTACACCTACCGCGTTGTCAACGGACAGGCGTACTGCCTCAACTAAGGAGAATGTGCAATGACCAAGATTTCACCGTCGCTACTCGCCGCAGACTTCCTGCATCTTGAACGTGACATTGAGATGATAAACCGAAGTGAGGCCGACTGGCTGCACCTGGATGTCATGGATGGGGTGTTTGTGCCCAATATTTCCTTCGGCTTCCCCGTGCTGGAAGCCGTGGCCTCGCTGTGCCGGAAACCACTCGATGTCCACTACATGATAGTCAAGCCCGAGCGCTACATCAAGCAGACTGCCCGGCTGGGCGCCATGATGATGAACGTGCATCTTGAGGCGTGCGACCACCTGCACCGCACGGTGCAGGAGATACATGACGCGGGCATGAAGGCCGGCGTTACGCTCAACCCGTCGACTCCCGTCAGCCTGCTTGAAGACATCATCCATGATGTAGATATGGTGCTGCTGATGAGTGTGAATCCCGGCTTTGGCGGGCAGAAGTTCATAGAAAACACGCTGAAGAAGGCGCGGCAGCTGCGCCGGCTGATAGCCGAGAGCGGCAGCCAGGCGCTGATTGAGGTCGATGGCGGCGTGCAGGCCGAGACAGCCCCGCGGCTGGTCGAGGCGGGTGTAGACGTGCTGGTCAGCGGCAGCTACATCTTCAAGAGCCCCACGCCCGAAGCGGTGATACGGCAGTTGCGGCAGCTGTAGTGCGCGCCTATTCGCAGAAGACCAGGTCGATGCTGTGCTGGCGGGCCATCTTC
>JAFLSH010000121.1:2195-5870 GCA_022511055.1 Prevotella sp.
AGTGCGCGCCTATTCGCAGAAGACCAGGTCGATGCTGTGCTGGCGGGCCATCTTCCGCAGGTTGATGAGCGCGTAGCGCATGCGGCCCAGTGCGGTGTTGATGCTGCAGCCTGTGATTTCGGCAATCTCCTTGAACGACAGTTGCTGGTAGAAGCGCATGTAGACCACCTCGCGCTGCGGGGCGGGCAGTGCGTTCATGAGCTTCTTCACGTCGAGCAGCACCTGCTCGTTGACAATGTCGTTCTCGCGGTATGTGTCGAGAATGTTGTCGGTGTTCAGCTTCGTCAGGTCGTTGTCGGCGGTGGGCTCCACAATGTGTTCGCCCTTCTGGTTGCGGTACCAGTCCATGATTACGTTGTGGGCAATGCGCGTCAGCCAGAAGATGAACTTGCCGGAGTCGGTGTAGCGCCCTTCTTGCAGCTTGGTGATGACCTTTACGAAGGTTTCCTGGAAAATGTCATCGGCTATGTCGTGGTCGCGCACCACGAACATGATGTAAGTGAACAACTTTGTCTGAGTTCTTGCCAATAACTCATCAAATGCCTTATTGTCTCCGTCTACATAAAGTAAGGCCAACGCTTCGTCGGTCAGACTTTCAAATTGCTTCATATTTTTTGTATTGTTTTTATGAAGTAAAATGTGTTTCGATAGGCAATAATGGTTTAAAATCGTAGTTATTACTAAAAGTTGACGGTGCAAAAGTAGGTAAAAAAAATAAAATCACCAAACAATTTGGCGGAAAAATGATTTTTTTGTCGTACCTTTGTAGGCAAATTGATGAAATTGCTAACTGAAAACGTATGATTAAGCTATTTGTTCCGGGCCGCTTGTGCCTTTTCGGTGAACATACAGACTGGGCCGGCCACTACCGCACCATGAATGCGGAGATTGCCTCCGGCGCAGCCATAGTGACAGGTATAGAACAGGGCATATCGGCCGAGGTCGAGAGGTCGAGCATCTTTGAGATGCAGAATGCGGCCGACGAGATAGACGACCAGTGGCAGGATTTTGCCTGCCGCATGGATGACCAGGAGCTGAAGCGCATTGCCAAGTCAGACTCGTTCTTCTGCTACTGCGCGGGCGTGGCCAGCTACATGCTGGAGTGGTACAAGGTGGGCGGTGTGCGCATCCGCATCACGGGCATGACCCTGCCCATGAAGTCTGGGCTGTCAAGCTCTGCCGCCATCTGCGTGCTGGTCGCCAGGGCGTTCAACCTGCTGTACAACCTGAATCTCAACACCATGGGCGAGATGAACATTGCCTACCTGGGCGAGCTTCGCACCAACAGCCGCTGCGGCCGGCTGGACCAGGCGTGTGCCTTTGGCGTGAAGCCTAACCTGATGATATTCGATGGTGATGAGATAGAGGTGCAGGCGCTCAACGTGAAGAAGCCCCTGTACTGGGTGTTCGCCGACCTCTGTGCCGAGAAAGACACCCGGCGCATTCTGCGCGACCTGAACCGCGGCTATCCCTTCGCCTCCAACGAACAGGAAGAGAGGGAGCAGCAGGCGCTCGGCGAGCTGAATCAGGCTATCGTTGACCGCGCCGTGAAATACATGGCCGAGGGTGAGGTTGAGAAGCTGGGGCAGCTGATGACTGAGGCGGAAGCCCTCTTCGACAGCCATGTAGCCCCCATGTCGCCCGAGGCACTGGCCGCGCCGAAGCTGCATGCGGTGCTGAACGACCCGAAGCTGCAAGACTGGATTTACGGCGGCAAGGGTGTCGGCTCGCACGGCGATGGCTCCGTGCAGTTCCTGACCCGTGACCCTGACTGCCAGCAGCACTTGCTCGACTACCTGAACGAGCAGGGCTTGAAAGCCTATCCGCTGACCATCAAGCCCGTTCACACCGTGCGCCGCGCCATTATCCCCGTGGCAGGCTTCGGCACTCGCCTCTATCCCGCCACGAGAGCCATGAAGAAAGACTTCTTCCCCATTCCCTGCCCTGATGGCAAGGTGCGCCCTGTCATTCTGATTCTGCTGGAAGAGCTGGTCAAGAGCGGCATCGAGGAAATCTGTCTGGTGCTTGGCAGTGAAGAGGAACGCCAGCTCTATGCCGACTTCTTCGAGCGCCCGCTGAGTGAGGAGCATCTGCGCAAGCTGTCGAAGGAGAGCCAGGAGTATGAGAACCGTATCTTCAACATAGGCAAGCGCCTGCGCTATGTCTACCAGCGCGAGAAGCGCGGCTTCGGCCACGCGGTCTATCAGGCCGCCGACTTCACCCACGGCGAGCCGGTGCTGCTCATGCTGGGCGACACGCTCTACCGCTCGCTCACCAACAAGCCCTGCGCCTTGCAGCTCATTGAGGAATATGAGCGCTACAACTGCCCGATTGTCGGCCTTTATCCCGTGGCGCTCTCTGAAGTGAGCCACTTTGGCATCATGACTGGTGTCTGGGAAGACAAGGAAGAGCGCATGCTGAACGTCAGCCAGCTCTGCGAGAAGCCCACATCGTTCAAGGCCGAGAAAGACCTCGGTGTGCGCAACAGCATGGGCGGCCGCGAGTATTGCTCGGTCTTCGGGCAGTACATTCTGACCCCTGAGGTGTTCGAGCAGCTGGCCGCTGACATCAAGCAGGCCGATGAGGCAGGCGACCGGCTCCGCGAGATAGAGCTGACCTCTGCGCTGGAGGCTGTCCGCTCGCGCATTGGCATGATGGGTGTGCGGCTCTACAGCCAGCGCTTCGACATGGGTAACCCTGCCGCCTTGGTTGACACCATCGCCAAGTTCTCTGCGCTCTGACCGGGCGGGAGTGCTATGGCTGCATCCCGCGCATGGAGAGCGAGATGCGGTTACGGCGGCGGTCAATCTCAATGACACGCACGCGGACATGCTGGTGCAGCCTGACCACCTGATTCGGGTCTTTCACATAGCGGTCTGCCAGTTGCGAGATATGCACCAGCCCGTCTTGGTGTACGCCAATGTCCACGAAAGCCCCGAAGTTGGTGATGTTGGTCACAATGCCCGGCAGCTCCATGCCTTCCTGTAGGTCATCAACCGTCTCTATGCCCTTGGCAAACTCAAAGTTTTCGATTTGTTGGCGCGGGTCACGCCCGGGCTTCTCCAGCTCGTTCATGATGTCAGTCAGTGTGGGCATGCCAACCGTGTCGGTCAGGTAGTGGCTCAGGTCAACGGCCTGGCGCTTCCCCTTGTCGGCTATCAGGTCGGCCACGCTGCACTTCTGGTCACGCGCCATCTGCTCGACAATGGCGTAGCTCTCCGGGTGTACCGCCGAGTTGTCGAGCGGATTCTTGGCGTTGGGAATGCGCAGAAAGCCCGCGCACTGCTCAAAGGCCGCCGGGCCAAGGCGCGGCACTTTCTTCAGCTGCGCCCGGCTCTGGAACGGGCCGTTCTCGCGCCGGTAGTCCACAATGTTCTTGGCCAGTGCCGGCCCCAGTCCGCTGACATACTGCAGCAGATGGGTCGAGGCGGTGTTCAGATTCACGCCCACCAGGTTTACGCAGCTTTCCACCGTCTGGTCGAGCGAGTGCTTCAGGGCAGTCTGGTCTACATCGTGCTGGTACTGGCCAACGCCGATGCTCTTCGGGTCTATCTTCACGAGTTCTGCCAAGGGGTCCATCAGGCGGCGGCCTATCGACACGGCGCCGCGCACAGTGACATCTTCATTGGGGAATTCCTCGCGGGCAGTCTTCGAGGCGGAGTAGACAGAAGCACC
>JAFLSH010000121.1:5970-8885 GCA_022511055.1 Prevotella sp.
CTTCATTGGGGAATTCCTCGCGGGCAGTCTTCGAGGCGGAGTAGACAGAAGCACCATCTTCGCTCACGACAAAGACCTGAAGGGTGGGGGAGGAAGAGGTAGGTGCGGTAGGTTTGGTAGGTGTAGTAGGTTTAGTAGGTGCGGTAGGCGTTTCCCTACTAAGCCTATCACACCTGCCCATCTCCGCCACAGTCTCGTCAATGAATGTGCGGGTTTCGCGGCTGGCCGTTCCGTTGCCGATGGCAATGGCTTCAATCTGGTAGTCGGCCAGCATCTGCTGAACGTGCATGGTGGCCTGCATGCGGTGGTTTACGGGCGGGTGGGGGAAGATGGCCTCATGGTGCAGCAGATTGCCCTGCTCATCAAGGCACACCACTTTGCAGCCCGTGCGGAAGCCCGGGTCGATGCCCATGACACGCTTCTGGCCCAACGGCGCGGAGAGCAGCAGCTGGCGCAGGTTTTCCGCGAACACGCGGATGGCTTCCTGGTCGGCCTGCTCTTTGCTCTGGTTGGCAAACTCGGTCTCTATCGCCGGCTTCAGCAGCCGCTTGTAGCCATCCTCAACCGCCTCTGCCACCAGGCGGCCGCAAGGTGTCTGGCCATAGACATAGTGGCGCTGCAGCCGCTCCACACACGCCTCATCATCAGGCGAGATGCTCAGGCGCAGCACGCCTTCGGCCTCGCCGCGGCGCATGGCCAGCAGGCGGTGGCTGCTGCAACGGCGCAACGGCTCCTGCCAGTCGAAGTAATCGCTGTATTTGGCGGCTTCATCAGTGTCGGCCTTGGCCTTCACCACTTTCGAGGTGATAATGGCACCGCGGCTGAAGGCATGGCGCACCTGCTGGCGCGAGCGCTCATCTTCGCTGACCGTTTCGGCAATAATGTCCTGCGCACCCTTGAGGGCGGCGGCCGCATCGGCCACTTCGCCGCTGACAAACCGCTCTGCCGCCGCCTGCGGGTCGCGCTCGCGCTGCAAGAGCAGCAGCTGCGCCAACGGCTCCAGCCCCTGCTCGCGGGCCACTTGGGCGCGGGTGCGGCGTTTCGGGCGGTAGGGCAGGTAGATGTCTTCCAGTTCGGTAGCCTCCCATGTCTCGGCGATGCGCCGTTGCAGTTCGGGTGTCATCTTTCCCTGTTCCGTGATGGTCTTGACCACCGTCTCTTTGCGCTTCTGTATCTCCTTCAGCCGGTCATACTGGTCGCTGATGGCCGCAATCTGCACCTCATCGAGCCCGCCCGTGCGCTCCTTGCGGTAGCGGGCAATGAAGGGAATGGTGCAGCCTTCGTCTATCAGCGCCAGCGTGCTGGCTACGTTTTTCTCCGATATGTTCAGCCGCCCGGCTATCAGGCGGGCGATGGTTTGCTCCGTGGTCATTGGTTGTAGATTTGTTGTGAAATAATGGCGGCCACTTTCTCCAGATAGTGGCGGTCTGTCTCGTCAAACGTGCCGAGCTGCTTGCTGTCAATGTCGAGTACGGCGCGTATCTCGCCGTTCTGCCCGCGTACGGGCACGACTATCTCCGAGCGCGACAGCTCCGAGCAGGCTATATGCCCGGGAAACAGCTCTACATCAGGCACTACCTGTGTCTGGCCCTCTTTCCACGCCGTGCCGCAGACCCCCTTGCCGTAGCCGATGTGCATGCACGCCACCGTGCCCTGGAACGGGCCTAACAGCAACTCGCCGCCGCGGACACGGTAAAAGCCTGTCCACCACCACTCGAACTCCGTCTGCAACGCAGCGGCCACGTTGGCCATGACCGCCGTTTCATCAGTCTCGCCTTCCACGAGCGCTGCCAGCTGCGGCAGCAGTCTCTCGTATCTTTCTTCCTTTTTCTCCATAGTGACTGCAAAGGTAAGCAAAAAAAACGAGACTTCTGGCCGCCACGGCGCAAAAAGAAATTAAATTCCTTTGCCATGCCCTCAAATTTTACTACCTTTGCACCCGATTTTATTTCAGAAGCAAATGATTTCTGTAGAAAACTTGAAGGTGGAGTTCGGCGTGAAGCCCCTTTTCTCTGGTGCCAGCTTCGTGATAAACCCGCGCGACCGCATAGCCTTGGTGGGCAAGAACGGCGCGGGCAAGTCTACGATGCTCAAGATACTCTGTGGCCAGCAGAAACCGACTGACGGCACCGTGGCCGTGCCCACCGACTGCACGATAGGCTATCTGCCGCAGGTCATGAACCTGCAAGACGACACCACCGTGCGCGAGGAGGCGCAAAAAGCCTTTTCCGGCATCAGCAAGATGCGCCAGCGCCTGGAGCAGCTGGAGCGTGAGATGAACGAGCGCACCGACTACGAGAGCGACAGCTATATGCAGCTGGTGGAGCGCTACACCACGGAGCATGAGCGCTACCTGATGATGGGGGCGGAGAGCCGCGAGGCCGAGCTGGAGCGCACCTTGGTGGGCCTGGGCTTCGAGCGCACCGACTTCAGCCGCCCCACGCACGAGTTCTCGGGCGGCTGGCGCATGCGCATAGAGCTGGCCAAGATTCTGTTGCAGCGGCCAGACGTGCTGCTGCTCGATGAGCCCACCAACCACCTTGACATTGAGTCCATACAGTGGCTGGAGCAGTTTCTGGCGCAGAGTGTGTCGGCGGTGGTGCTGGTGAGCCACGACCGTGCCTTCATCAACAACGTTTCCAACCGCACGCTGGAAATCAGCTGCGGCCGGGTGGTGGACTACCGCGTGAAGTATGACGAGTACGTGACCCTGCGGCGCGAGCGGCGCGAGCAGCAGCTGCGCGCCTACGAAAACCAGCAGAAGGAAATCAGCGAGATGAAAGCCTTCATCGACCGTTTCCGCTACCAGGCCACGAAGGCCGTGCAGGTGCAGCAGAAAATCAAGCAGCTGGAGAAGATTGTGCCGATAGAGGTCGACGAGGTGGACAACTCGGCCATGCACCTGAAGTTCCCGC